>JACNHM010000583.1 GCA_014383605.1 Chloroflexota bacterium | reverse complement strand
GGCACCGCGATGAGCAACTTCGCGCTGACCCTGTGGGCCTACGAGGTCACGGGCAAGGCCACGCCGCTGGCGCTGGTGGGCTTTTTCTTTGTGACGCCGATGGTCGTGTTGGGGCCTTTCGTCGGCGTGCTGGTGGACCGCAGCAACCGCAAGCTGATGATGATGCTCAGCGACCTCGCCGCTGCGCTGACCACCGTGATCGTCCTGATCCTGTACGCCACGGGCAATCTGCAAATCTGGCACCTCTACGTCACCGCTACCATCTCTGGTATCTTCCAGGGCTTCCAGTGGCCGGCCTACTCCGCCGCCATCGCGCTGATGCTGCCCAAGGAACAATACGGGCGAGCCAATGGGATGCTGGAGCTGGCCGGGAACGCATCCAGGGTCTTTGCACCGCTCCTAGCCGGGGCCTTGATGGGGCCTGTGGGGCTCGTCGGGCTGTTGATCATTGACTTGGTCTCCGCTGCGGTCGCCATCGGCACGCTGCTCTTCGTCCACATCCCCCAGCCGGCCAGCACCGAGGCCGGCCGCGAGGGGGCGGGGAACTTTTTGAAGGAAGCGGCCTACGGCTTCCGCTACATCTTCGCCCGGCCCAGCCTGCTCGGCCTGCAGACGGTCTTCCTGGTGGGGAACTTTTTCAGCGGCTTAGCCTTCGCAGTCTTTGCGCCGATGATTCTGGGCCGCACCGGGAACGACGAGTTGATCTTTGGGAGTGTGCAGTCGGCGGGGGCCATCGGGGGTGTGGTGGGCGGCGTGGCGATGAGTGCCTGGGGCGGCCCCAAGCGCCGCGTTCACGGGGTGTTGCTGGGCTGGTTCTGCCTGGGTTTGCTGGGGCAGACAGTGCTGGGTCTGGGGCGGGCATTGCCTGTCTGGGCAGCCGGCATCTTCCTCATGGCCTTCTTCGGCCCCTTCATCAACGGGTCCAACCAGGCCTTATGGCAAGCCAAAGTCGCGCCCGACGTGCAGGGCCGGGTTTTCACCACCCGACGCCTCATCGCCTGGCTGGTGTCGCCCATCAGCCAGTTGCTGGCGGGCCCCCTGGCCGACCGGGTCCTGGAGCCCGCGATGGCGGAAGGAGGCACTCTTGCGCCCGTTTTCAGTTGGTTGGTGGGTACCGGCACTGGGGCGGGGATGGGGCTGCTGTTCGTCTTCACCGGCCTGCTGGCAGCGCTCACGGGCCTGAGCGGCTACCTCTTCCCCGTCGTGCGCAACGCCGAGGACATCCTGCCGGACTACGACGTCGCCGCGGCGCGGGAGGGTGGGACATAGTTATGGTAGACGTCGTCACCTTTGGCGAAGCGCTCATAGACTTCGTTTCCACTGAGTCGGGAGTCTCCCTCATCGGAGCGCCGGCCTTCAAGAAGGCGGCGGGCGGCGCTCCGGCCAACGTGGCCGTAGGTCTGGCCCGGCTGGGAGTATCCAGCGGTTTCATGGGCAAAGTGGGGGACGACGACTTCGGGCGCTTCCTGGCCCAGACGTTGGCGGAGAACGGCGTGGATACCTCGGCGCTCCTCTTCTCCGACGAGGCGCGCACCGCGCTGGCCTTCGTCTCGCTAAAAGAGGATGGGGAGCGGGACTTCATGTTCTACCGCCACCCCAGCGCCGATATGCTTATCCGTCCAGAGGAGATTGACCATCACTACATAGGTTCGGCCAAGGTCTTCCACTTCGGCTCCATCAGCCTGATCAGCGAGCCCAGTCGTAGCGCCACGCTGGCCGCTATCCAAAGTGCCCGTGGGCGCGGGCTGCTGATCTCGTATGATCCCAACCTGCGCCTGTCTCTGTGGCCGTCGCCCGCCGACGCCCGACGGGGGATAGAGTTGGGTTGGGGTTTCGCCGACATCATCAAGATCAGCCAAGAGGAGTTGGAGTTTTTGGCCGGTGCTCAGGATCTGGAACGCGGAGTGGACGAAGTTTTCCACCCAGAACTGAAGCTGTTGGTCGTCTCCCGAGGCCAAGAAGGCTGCTACTTCGCCACCAGGAAGGAGCGCGGCTACGTCCCCGGATACCGGGTAGCTGCTGTTGACACAACGGGAGCGGGCGATGGCTTCATGGCTGGTCTGCTGGCAGGGTTGCTGGAGATCGGATTTCAACTGGATTCATTTGATGAGCTTACCGACGTCCTTCGCCTGGCCAACGCCGTCGGCGCTCTCACCACGACCAAACGAGGGGCTATCCCCGCCCTGCCCGGTCGGGGTGCAGTTGAGGTTTTGATGAAATGACAGGAAAGGGAACACTGTGCGATGGAGAGACCACCTAACAAAGTCAATAATTCGGCGCATCGGCCTCCACCGAAGGCCGATTTGACAAAGAGAATAGAGCAACTAACACCGTGGTTGGTAAAAGCCTTCATTACGGCATCGGTGGTCTTTGTGGTTCTGTTCTTCGTCACCTTTGGGCTTAGCCTGATCGCCTACGCCAATATCGCCCTGAGACTGCCCGCGCCAGGTGAACTAGGAGCTCACTCAGCGGACTTCGTGAGCACCAAGATCTACGACCGCCAGGGGGGACTTCTCTACGAGCTGTTTGACCCCCAGTGGGGCAGACGCACCAAAGTACCCCTGGACCGCATCTCGCCCTACTTGATCCAGGCCACTGTAGCCACCGAGGACAGGTACTTCTACCAGCACCCTGGATTCGACCCCCTGAGCATCGCTCGGGCTATCTGGTACGCTATCAATGAGAGGGAGGTCGTCTCAGGCGCCAGCACCATCACCCAACAGGTAGCCCGCAACGTCCTCCTTTCCCCGGCAGAGCGGACCCAACGCACGCTTTCCCGCAAAGTCAGAGAGGCGATTCTGGCCGCTGAGATCACCCGCCGCTACCCCAAAGATACCATCCTGGAGATTTACCTCAACGAGATCTTCTATGGCAACCTGGCCTACGGCATCGAGGCCGCCGCCGAGACCTACTTCGGCAAGTCGGCGGATCAGTTGAGCCTGGCGGAGGCGGCCCTCCTGGCCGGCCTGCCCCAAGCGCCAGCCCTCCACGACCCCTACGTCAATCCCGATGCGGCCAAGAAACGCCAGGCCGTGGTGCTGGGACTGATGGTGGAGGCGGGCTACATCACGCCCGCCCAGGCCGAGGCCGCCAAAGCCGAGGATCTAAAGTACATCCCTCAGCGCTTCCCCATCCGTGCTCCTCATTTCGTGATGTACGTGCGCCAACTGCTGGAGCAGCAGTACGGCGTCGAAGCCCTTTACAAGGGCGGGCTCAGGGTATACACCACCCTGGACCCTCGTCTGCAAGCCATCGCCGAGCGGGCAGCCAGGGAACACGTCAACAGCCTCGCCGAGAAGCACGTCACCAACGCGGCTCTGGTGGCTCTGCAGCCCGACACGGGCGAGATCATGGCCATGTTGGGCAGCGTGGATTTCTTCGACGAGGAAATAGCCGGCCAGGTCAACGTCGCCCTGCGGCTTCGGCAGCCGGGATCCTCCATCAAGCCCGTCACCTACGTGGCCGCCTTCGAGAAGGGCTGGACGCCAGCCACCCTCATCTGGGACGTGCCGACGGAGTTCCCCGATGGGGCAAATCCACCCTACAAGCCCACCAACTACGACGACAAGTTCCACGGGCCGGTGCTCTTGCGCACGGCTCTGGGAAGTTCGTACAACGTCCCTGCGGTGCAGACCCTCCAGTTCGTGGGCCTGCCGGACATGCTGGCCATGGCCCATCGCCTGGGGATAGCCTCCCTCAATCGCCCCGATTATGGCCTGTCCCTGACCCTGGGCGGGGGCGACGTGACTTTGTTCGAGATGGTTGGGGCTTACGCCGTCTTTGCCAACGGAGGAGTGCGCGTCCCGCCAGTGGCCATCGCGCGGGTGGAGGACAGCGAGGGCCGCATCATCGCTGAAACTTCCGCCCCAGAGCTGGGGGGGCATGAGCAGGTCATCTCCCCCCAACATGCCTACCTCATCACCCACATCCTGGCCGACGACCAGGCTCGCATCCCAGCCTTCGGGCCAGACAGTGTACTGAAACTCAGCCGCCCCGCTGCAGCCAAGACAGGCACCACCGACGATTGGCGCGATGCTTGGACCATCGGCTATACCCCCGACCTGGTGTGCGGCGTCTGGGTGGGCAACAGCGACAATTCCCCCATGGATGGCATTGCTGGCGCCGGGGGAGGCGGCCCCGTCTGGCACAAATTTATGGAGGAGGCCCTGGCCGGCACGCCGATCCTCGATTTCGCCAGGCCCCCGGGTATCGTGACGGCGGAGATATGCGCTGACTCAGGGTCTAAACCCAGCGAGGTCTGTCCCAGATGGGGGGCAGAGATCTTCGTGGCTGGCACCGAGCCTGACGATCCTGGCCAGGACTTTCACCAATTGGTCAAGATTTGCACGGTGACTGGCCAGCGGGCCACGGAGTTCTGTCCGGAGAACGTCGTGGTGGAGAAATACTTCAAGGTCTATCCTGAGGAGTATCGTTGGTGGGCCGAGGAGCAGGGCGTCGAGCAGCCGCCCGCGGACCTTTGTCCACTGCACACCGGGCCGACGGAAGTGACCATCTTCCAGCCCGCCGAGGGGCAAGCGGTGGAGGGCATCGTGCCCGTGATCGGTC
>JACNHM010000332.1 GCA_014383605.1 Chloroflexota bacterium | reverse complement strand
CGGCATCGTCGAGATGTCTACAGGCGGTAGGAGGCGGCATCTCAAAGACCATAGCGCATGTCGGACAGTGATTTCGTGTCGAGCCAAGCGACCGCGGATCGGAGAGGCTTCACATGTCTGAATACGATGTGCACGCTGAATTCTACGACGCTCTCTATGCCGGCTACGACGTGGATATCCCGTTCTACGTGGCCGAAGCGCGGCGGGCCGGTTCGCCCGTGCTGGAGCTGGCTTGCGGCACCGGCCGCGTGGCCATTCCCGTGGCCCATGCGGGCATCGAGGTAGTCGGCGTAGACTCGTCGCCGGCCATGCTGGAACGCTTCCGGGAGCGGTTGTCCGACCTGCCGCCGCTGGTGCGGCAGCGCATCAGCTTGATCGAGGCCGACATGAGCGATTTCGACCTGGGCGCCGAGCGGTTCAACTTGGTCTATTGCCCCTTCCGTGCCTTCCTGCACCTGCTCACGGTGGAGGAT
The DNA here is from genome assembly GCA_014383605.1 of Chloroflexota bacterium. The sequence goes on along the minus strand of JACNHM010000332.1, from coordinate 23,454 downwards.
CAACTGGCGGCCCTGCAGGCCGTGCACCATCACCTCAGGTCGGGCGGCCGCTTTGCCCTCAACTTCTTCTCCCCCAGCGTGACCATCATCGCGGGCAGCATCGCCACGTTTGGCTCCCCCGTGCGGCGCATCCAGGAATTCACGCATCCCACTACGGGCAACAAGGTGGTCGTGCACCTCACGTCCACCCATGATGTGGTGGAGCAGATCATCCGCGAGTATCGCATCGAGGAGGAGATAGACGCCCATGGCCGGGTGGTGCAGCGAACCTACAAGCCGCTGACCCTGCGCTGGATTTACCGCTACGAGTTCGAGCACCTGCTGGCCCGCTGCGGCTTCGAGGTGGAGGCCCTGTATGGCACCTTCGACCGCCAGCCTTTTGCCCCCGACCATGGCGAGCTGATCTGGATCGCTCGCAAGAGGTAGACTGATGTGGCAGGACTACTACTCTCCTTCGACACTGCCGGAAGCCCTGGCTCTGCTGGCCGAGCACGGTGAGAACGCCCGTGTCATCGCCGGCGGCACGGACCTGGTCCTGGAACTGGAGCGCGGGACGCGGCGCGTGCCCACGCTGGTGGACGTGACCCGCATCCCCGGCCTGGACGGTATCACCTCCGACAACGGCACGATCCAGTTGGGGCCATTGGTCACGCACAGCCAGGCGGTGACCTCCCCCCTGTTGGTGGAGCAGGCTTTCCCCCTGGCCGGGGCCTGCTGGCAGGTAGGCTCGCCGCAGATCCGCAACCAGGCCACCATCGCCGGCAACCTGGTCAACGCCTCGCCGGCGGGCGACACCATCACCCCGCTCTGGGCGCTGGACGCGTCGGTGACCCTGGCCAGCCAGCAGCGTGGCCAGCGGGAGCTGCCCTTCGAGGAGTTCTTCCTCGGCGTGCGGCGCACGGGAATGCAGCCGGACGAGATGTTGGTGTCCATCCAGTTCCCCGCCCTGCAACCGAACGATCGAGGCACCTTCCTCAAGCTGGGGCTGCGCCAGGCCCAGGCCATCGCCGTGGTCAATGTGGCCGTCGTGCTTGGCTTCGAGGATGACCGCATCTCCCGCGCCCGCATTGCCCTGGGCTCTGTGGCCCCGACCATCGTCCGCGCCAGCGAAGCGGAGGAAAGCCTGGTGGGCCGCCCGCTGACCCCGTACACGGCGGCCCGCGCCGGCCAGCTTTCGGCGGCCGCGGCAAAGCCCATTGACGACATCCGCGGCAGCGCCGACTACCGCCGGGCCATGGTGCGGGTGCTCACGGTAAGGGCGCTGCACCAGTTGCGAGAGAGCAGCGAGCGGAACGGTTGGCCCGAACGACCAGTCACGCTAAGCGGGATCGGTGATCAGGGATCAGTGGTCCTGGACACTTCACGCATCACGTTTCGCGTTTCACGTCTCACGTTTCACGTTTCCGACGCTCCCATCGAGTTCACCGTCAACGGCCGGCCTGTGCGTGTGCAGGGAGCCAACGACAAAACGCTGCTGCGTTTGCTGCGCGAGGACGTGGGTCTGACGGGCACGAAGGAGGGGTGCGCCGAGGGAGAGTGCGGCGCCTGCACCGTCTGGCTGAACGGCAGGGCCGTGCAGAGTTGCCTGGTGCCCGCGCCGCGCGTCCATGGTTGCCAGGTGACCACCATCGAGGGGCTGGTGAGCGAGGGAAGGCTGCATCCGGTGCAGCAGGCGTTCATCGAGGAAGGGGCGGTGCAGTGCGGCTACTGCACGCCAGGGCTGATCATGTCCGCCGCCGGGCTTCTGGCGGAGGTGGAACAGCCAAGCCGGGCGGAGATCCAGCAGTCGCTCACCGGCAACCTGTGCCGTTGCACGGGGTACTTCAAGGTTATGCAGGCAGTGGAGCGGGCGGCAGAAGCCATGACGGGGAGGCGCACATGACGACGAGACTAGGCCAATCGGCCCAACGGGTGGATGCCCGGGCCAAGGTCAGCGGCGAGGCGCTGTACCCCGGCGACCTGACCATGCCCGGCATGCTGCACATGAAGGTGCTCTTCGCCGGCCGTCCGCACGCCCGCATCCTGTCCGTGGACACCAGCGAAGCGGAAGCTTATCCGGACGTGGTAGCCGTGTTCACGGCCCAAGATGTGCCGGTGAACGAGTACGGCCTGATTGTGAACGACCAGCCGGTGCTGTGCGGGCCGGGCAGCGACAAGCCCGGCGCCGATGTGGTGCGCTTCGTCGGCGACCAGGTAGCGCTGGTGGTGGCGGAGACGGAGCAGGCCGCCGCAAGGGCCCGCGACCTCATTCGGGTCGAATACGAAGATCTGCCGGTCATCACCGACCCGCGGCAGGCGATGCAGCCAGACGCTGCCCAACTTCACCCCGACAAGCCCGGCAACATCGTCGCCCACTGGCGCATCCGCAAGGGGGACGTGCAGGCAGCCTTCGCCGCGGCGGATGTCATCGTCGAGGGGGAATACACCACGCCCATGCAGGAGCACGCCTACCTGCAGCCGGAGGCAGGGCTGGCCTACATGGACGAGGAAGGGCGCGTCACGGTGCAGGTGGCCGGACAGCACGCCCACAGAGACAGGCAGCAGATCGCCCACGCGCTGGGGCTGCCGGAGGAACAGGTGCGGGTCATCTACCCGGCCATCGGCGGAGCCTTCGGCGGGCGGGAGGACATGTCGGTGCAGATCATCCTGGCCCTGGCCGCCTGGCGGCTGCGCCGCCCGGTGAAGATCGTCTGGAGCCGCGAGGAGTCCATCATCGGCCACTGCAAACGGCATCAGTACTTCATGCGGCACAAGTGGGGGGCCAAGCGGGATGGCCGGATCATCGCCGCCCAGGCGGAACTGATCGCCGACGCCGGCGCCTACTGCTACACCAGCAACAAGGTGCTGGCCAACGCCAACCTGATGGCCATCGGCGTCTACGACATCGCCAACGTGCAGGTGGACAGCACCGCCGTGTACACCAACAACATCCCCGCGGGGGCCTTCCGCGGCTTCGGTGCGCCGCAGGCCCTCTTCGCCGCCGAACAGCAGTCGGATCGCCTGGCCGAGAAACTGGGGCTGGATCCCATCACCATCCGGCTGCGCAACTGTTTGTCTGAAGGCTCGCTGCTGGCGTCGCAGACGCCCGTTCCGGAGGGTGTGAGCATTGCGCAGGTGATCGAGCGCTGTGCGGAAGCGGCGGGGTACAGCCGCCAGGGCGAAGGCTGGCAGCCGCCTGTCCTCGGCCCGGGCCGGGGCATCGGCTTCGCCTGTGGCTTCAAGAACGTCGCCTTCAGCTTTGGCTCGCCGGAGCAGTGCACGGCGACCATCGAATTGCACGGCGGGGCGGAGATCGAGGAGGCGGTGCTGCGCCACGCCGCGGCGGAGGTGGGGCAGGGCACGCACACCGTGCTGGCGCAGATGGCCGCCGAGGCGCTGGGTGTGCCACTGGACAAAGTGCGGTTGGTGATGTCGGACACGGCCACCTCGGATAATTCGGGCAGCGTCTCCGCCAGCCGCATGACCTTCATGGCCGGCCAGGCCATCCGCGGCGCGGCCCGGCTGGCGCTGCAGCGCTGGCAGGACGAGGAGCGCCCGGTCATCGCGTCCTACCGCTGGCACGCTCCGGCCACCACGCCCTATGACCCCGAGACAGGCAAGTGCGTGCCCAACATCACCTACGGCTACATCGCTCAGGCGGTTGAATTGGCAGTGGATATCGAGACGGGCCAGGTCCGTGTGCTGAAGGTCACCACAGCCAACGACGTGGGACGGGCGGTCAATCCGCAGCTTGTGGAGGGACAGATCGAGGGGGCGGTGCTGCAGGCGCTGGGCTGGGTGTTCCTGGAAGACTTTCAGGTGCAGGAGGGCCGCGTGCTCACGCCGCATCTGAGCACCTATCTCATCCCCACCTCACTGGACGTTCCCGACGCCGCGGAGTCGCTGGTGCTGGAGTATCCCGATCCCCGCGGGCCCTGGGGCGTGCGGGGCATGGGGGAGATGCCCTTCCTCTGCGTGGCGCCGGCGGCGGTCAGCGCCGTGCACGACGCCACCGGCGTGCGCTTCGATGCTCTGCCGCTGACACCGGAGCGGGTGTGGCGAAGGTTGCAGACAGCAGCACAGGTTGGCCAGGCGTTAGGCGGCGAAGAGTTCGCGTGCCTCACGAAGTGTGACGACCTCGGGATCGAGCGTTTCGATCCCTTCCCGCTGGGCGGCGCGCAGCAACCGCTTGTCAGCAGAGATCACGTAGACTTGATGTGATCTCACATCGGCCCGTGGGACTAACATACGCTGGATGGCAGACAATTGCGCTGCGTCCGACGAGTTGATGTTGTGGGCGAGGATCAGATCAACGGCGTTGCAGAAGTCGTGATCGGCGATAGGGATCCAGGTGATCCTTGACAGGTCCTGGCGCACACGCTGAAGGAGGGCTTGGAAATCCTCATCGTCCATGTCGGTGCGGTGGTGGAAACGGTTTGCGGTGGCGACAGTTTCGGCGTAGGTCACGCCGCTGATCAAAACCAGAACATGGTCAGTAACGACGAGTTCATCCATCAGCAGGTCCACCACATCACAACCTGGCTCACGAGTGTACCGTTTCGCCCAGGCGCTGGCGTCGAGGTAGCACAGCAGCATGGTCAGTACTCCTCACGCATCTGGATGACGAGCTCGGACAGGGATGGCACTTCTGGGTGTTTGGCTTGATAGCGGGCAATGATGTCTCGTACCTCCTCGATGCTGGGCGGAGGTCCGGTGGGTGGTTCCACCCCCAGTTGCTTCCAGATGCGGGCGAACGTGGTATCCAACATTTCCCGCAATCGCTCGCCACGGATGATGAAGCCCTGCGCCTCCAATGCCGCCAGTGGATCATTAGAGATAGGAGCTTCTACGAAAATCGGCGTTTCCGCCTGATAAGTGATTGCTTGCTCCTTTATGGCTGCAACGTCGCGGGCGACTTCTGCTGGCTTTCGTTCCAGGCCACGCTTCACATGCTCTTCGATGAACTCACGCAGTGTCCTGCCTTCCTCGGCGGCTTGGATCTTCGCTCGCCGATGCAGTTCATCGCTGATGTACACAGATTTCATATCTCATCCCCTCGTTTGGCTCTCGTATCCGCGCAAATAAGATTATACGCGAGTTTGCGTAGCTGTCAAGTGGGAGTAACGATGCCCTTCAGACACGTGCTGGTGCTCATCAAAGGCGCAGGCGACCTGGCCTCGGGCGTGGCCTGGCGGCTGCACCGCTGCGGCTTTCCGGTGGTGATGACCGAAGTCGCCCGGCCGCTGGCGGTGCGGCGTGGCGTGGCCTTCGCCCAGGCGGTGTACGCTGGCGAGATGACGGTGCAAGGTGTGACCGCCCGGCGGGAGGATGACGTGGCCGCAGCCCGCGCGGCGCTGGACGCAGGCATCATCCCCGTGCTGGTGGATCCACAGGCGGCCTGCCGCGCCGCGCTGCGTCCGGCCGTGCTGGTGGACGGCATCATGGCCAAGGCCAACACCAGCACAGGCTTGGATGACGCGCCGCTGGTCATCGCGCTGGGGCCCGGCTTCGTCGCTGGCGTGGATTGCCACGCTGTGCTGGAGACGAACCGCGGCCATGATCTGGGGCGCGTGCTCTGGAGCAGTTCCGCCGCCGCGGATACCCGAGTGCCAGGGGACATTGGTGGTCAGACGGAAAGACGGGTGCTGCGTGCGCCCTGCGCCGGGCGGCTGCATCCCCGTCAGGCCATCGGCGACCGCGTTCGGGCTGGCGAGGTCGTGGCCTCGGTAGACGACGAGGAGGTGTGCGCTCCCTTCGCCGGCGTGCTGCGGGGACTGATCCACGAGAGCGTGCCGCTGACGCCGGGCATGAAAATCGGCGACGTAGACCCCCGCGCTGTCCGCGAGCACTGCTTCACCATCTCCGACAAATCGCTGGCCATCGCCGGCGGCGTGCTGGAGACCATCCTCTCCGCGCCGCAGATGCAGCCCCTGCTGTGACCAGCGACGAACGACGAAGATTGGCCGTCGGTCATTCGTCGTCGTCAGTTTGTGTAGTCCTGAGGCTGTGCTATAATCCCCCCATGTTACCCAAGGTGAATGCTCGCCTGCGCCAATTCGATCTCCACGGCCTGATCCTGCTGCTGCTGACCCTCATCGTCTGTGCGCCGCTGACCTATCCCGGCACCTTCCAGGCGCACAGCGGTTTTCTGCCCGTCTACAACCTGTACAACCTGGAGACACAGGGTGGTGGTCTGGCCTGGGCTCCCGTCGTGGGCCGGGATTTCGACCTGTTGCGCGGCGAGGGGCCATTGCCTTACCTCCTGGCCGAGGCGGCCCGCTGGCTGGGCGCGAGCGGCGTCGCAGCCGTGAAGGTCGTCTTTGGCTTGGGGCTGCTGCTGGGCGCACTGGGGATGTACGGCTGGGCACGGGGGCGCTTGGGAAAGCGCGCTGCGCTGCTGGCCGCGTTGCTCTATGCTTTCTGGCCCTATGCACTGGCGACGGTCTACGTGCGCGGCGCACTGGCCGAAGCGTTGTTCTTCGGTCTATTCCCATGGACGCTCTGGGCGCTGCAGCGGCTGCTTGATGGCCGCCGCTGGCGCGCGCTGCTGCTGGCCGTCGGCATGGCGCTGCTGGCCTGGACGCAAGCGGGGCTGGCCCTATGGGCGGCAGTGGTGCTGCTGGCCTACGGGCTGGCGGTGCGCAGGCGTCGTTGGGCCTTGATCGTCGCTGGCGTGCTGGGCGGCCTGCTCGTGGGAGCCATTGGGCTGTGGCCGCTGGCCGCGGTGCGGGGCTTGGGCAGCACTCCCATCGCTTTCAGCGAGCATTTCGTCTACCCCTTCCAGCTTCTCTCCGCCGGCTGGGGGCATGGGGTCAGCGTTCCCGGTTGGCAAGATGACTTCCCCTTGCAGATGGGGCTGGTGACTGTAGGCCTGGCAGCGGTGGCGGTCTACCTGCTGGCAAGCGACCTGGCGTTGAAACGCCAGGCTGAAAGGGCGAAGCCCGCTGGAAGCGGGCTGGAAACCCTGTGGGCTTGCCTTGGCCTTGTCCTCGTGCTGACCTGCCTCACGCTGACCTGGGCAGCGCCACTGTGGCGGCTGCCGGGGTTGGCGCAGGCAAGCCGCGCCTTGACCTACCCCTGGCAACTGCTGACGCTGCTGGGGCCGTTCCTGGCGCTGCTGGGGGGCTCGGCCGTAGGGGCAGGTCTCAGACCTGCCCCTACGGGCTACACGGCGGCGCTGATCGCCCTCACGCTGCTGGCCAGCTACGGCTATCTGCAGCCGCTCACCACCCGCTACGAGCCGGGGGCCGCGCCGCTGGCTGTGCTGGGCGACAACGAACTCCTCCTGCTGGATGCGCAGGTGGAAGGCCCGCTGCGGCCGGGGCGGACCGTGCAACTCAACGTGCGCTGGCAGCCGCTGCGCCCGGTGTCGCAGGATTACACCGTCTTCGTGCATGCCGTGGATGAGGCAGGGCAGCGTTGGGGGCAGCAGGACACGCAGCCCCATTCTGGAGAGTATCCCACATCGCAATGGCAGGTGGGCGAGATCATCGAGGATGACTACGAGCTGCGCATCGCTGCCGACGCCCCGCCGGGCGACTACCACCTCCACCTGGGCCTGTACGACTGGCAGACGGGTGACCGAATGCCGGTCGGCGGCGACGACAAAGTGGTCATTGGAAAGAGACCATGAGCGCAACGGCAAAATCCAAAATCCAAAATCCAAAATCCAAAACTCAAAGCTCAAATCCGCAATCCGCAGGGCGTCGGTGGTTTTCGCTGTATGCGGCGTTGGCGGTCTTGCTCTGCGCCTTCGCCATTGGGCCGTATCTGGCGCCGGGATACTTCTGGGGCGCCCACGATGCTCGACATAACGTCTACTTCCTGTTCGAGTATGACCGTGCGGTGCAGGACGGTATCTGGTTCCCCCGCTGGTCGCCCGACTTCACCTTCGGCTACGGTTATCCTTTTTTCATCATCTACGGCCCGCTATCCTCATTCGTCGGCGAGGTGATCCATCACTTCCTGGGCCTGGGCTGGACGGCGACGGTGGAGGTGGTCTTTGCCCTGTCCATCGTCGCTTCGGCGCTGGCCATGTACGGCTTCGTGCGCGGTTGGCTGGGCCGCTCTGCCGGGCTGGTGGCTGCCGTGGCCTACGTCTACGTGCCCTACCACCTGGTCAACCTGTACGTGCGGGCCGCGCTGGCCGAGTCGGTGGCCATGGTTTTCCTGCCCCTGATCCTTTGGGGAGCCCGTTCGACGGTGCGGCGGCCGCGTCTGGGGTCGGTGGTGGGACTGGCGCTGGCCTACGGTGGGCTGATGGTCACCAGCAACCTGGTGACGCTGATCTTCACACCCGTGGTGGCGGCTTACCTGCTGCTGCTCATCCTGGCCGAACTGAACGATGACCAACCGCTGCGGGGGCTGTCCCGCCAGTCGCTCTTGCCCCTGCTGGCCAACGTCATCCGCATCGGACTGCCCGTGGCCCTGGCGCTGCTGCTGGGCCTGGGGCTCAGTGCTGCCTTCGCTCTGCCGGCGCTGACGGAGGCCAAGTCCGTCAATCAGGAGCAGTGGTACGGCGGCTACTACGACCCTTTCGCTCACTTCGTCTACCCGCACCAACTGTTCAGCCCCGCCTGGGGCTTCGGCATCAGCCAGCCGGGGCCCGATGACATCGCCGAAGGCGCGCTGAGCTACCAACTGGGCATCGTGCCCGCGGCCCTGGCCGTCCTCTCGCTGCTGGCAGCACGGCGAGCGCGGCGGGCCGACGTGCGCCGCCAGCTACGCTTCTTCCAGGCCTTGGCCGTGGTGCTCATCCTGCTCACGCTGCCCGTCTCCGCCTGGGCCTGGCGCCACCTGCCGCTCATCGGCTACGCCCAATTCCCCTGGCGCTACCTGATGCTGGTCACCGTGCCGCTGGCCGTGCTCGCCGGCTCCGTGGTCAGCCACAACCCGAAACCCGAAACCCGAAACTCGAAACCCCAGTTGTCCACACTCTTGCTCGCCGCCTTACTCATCCTTGGCAGTTTCCCCTACCTGCGGGTCGAGGTGCGCGAACCGACGCCGGAGCAGGGCCCCGTCTCCTACGCCGCGCTGATGCGCTTCCAGCGCACCAGCGACGAGATGACCGGCGTCACCGCCTGGGTGGACCCGGAGCGCCGCCCGCACTGGTCTTCCATGGCCGAGGATTACGTGCAGGGGCGGCCGGTGACCACCAAGGTGGACTACAGCAAGGTGCCGCAGGACGAAACGCTGGCCGTGCACTCGCTGGAGTTGGGCAGCGCCCACGAGCAGGTGTGGTTCCACGCCGGCGATGATCAGCAGCGCATCCTCTTCAATCGCTTCTGGTTCCCCGGCTGGCGAGCCTGGTTGTTGGAGGGGGAAAACGGCCGTCCCGTGCAGGAACTGCCGGTAGAACGCGAGGACGGGCCGCTGGCGCGCATCGTCGTGCCGCTGCCGCAGGGGGAGGGGTATCTGTTGCTGCGCTTGGAGGATACGCCGCTGCGCAAGTTGGGCAAGGGTATCAGCGCGGCCTCGCTGCTGTTGTTGGGGGTGATGGCCGTCGCGTGGTCAAGGTGGTCGCGTGGTCAGGTGGTCAACAGGGCTGACTGACCGCGCGAGGAACAAGGCTAACCGACCACGCGACTAGGATGTTCTTCACAGACTGCTGGCCAACACGCCCAGCAATTCTTTTCCATAGGTTGCCCGTTTCCACGGCCCCAGGGCCTCGATCTTCGCCAGTTGCTGTAGTGTCTTCGGAGCTTGCAGGGCGATGGCCTTGAGTTCCTCGTTGCTCAGCACCACGTCGGGATCCACGCCCCGCTCGGCAGCGGTGGCGTTGCGCCAGGCCCGCAGGGCATCGTAGCGGGCCTGCGCCACGGCGTCGAGGTACCTTGCGCTGTTGTTGCGCTGGGGGGCAGGCAGATGGGGAATGGAAGCCTGCTGCCCGCGAGCGATGGCGGCCAGGATGCCCTGTCCATGTCGCTTCACCTGGTAGTCGCTCATCCCCGGAACCTGCCGCAGCGCCTGGCGGTCGGCCGGCTGCTCCTCGGCCAGTTGCAGCAGCGTCCTGTCCCCCACCACTTTGAAGAGGGGGCGGTCCAACTGCTGGGCGCGCTCCTCCCGCCAGAGGTACAGCTCCCGTAGCACGGCCAGCGCCCGCGGCGCTAGCTCCCGCACCCCATTCATCCGCCAGAAACCGTCGGGGTCGAAAGGCTTCTCTTCCCATTCCACGGCCGTTAGGCGGGCGAAGGCCTCGGCGGCCTCCGCCATCCGCCCGCGGGCGGTGAGTTCGGCGATCTGAATCTCCCGCAGCGGCAGCAGGTAGTGGCTGTCCAGCCGCGCGTAGGCCAGTTGCTCGGGCGTGAGGGGCCGGCGCCCCCAGTTGGCGCGCTGCATGCGCTTGTTCATCCCGACGCCAAACCGTGCCTCCAGGATGGCGGCCAGGTTGCGGTTCGGCCAGCCCAGGATGCGGGCGGCCCACAGCGTGTCGAAGATGTTGGCGAAGACGAAGCCATAGTCCCTCTGGAGGGCGATGATGTCGTTCTCGGCGGCGTGGAACACTTTCTGCACTGTCGGGTTGGCGAAGAGCGCGCCGAGCGGGGTGGCGTCGCACAACGCCAGGGGGTCCACCAGATAGTCGGCCTGGGGCACGGAAAGCTGGATCAGGCAGACCTTGTAGCGGTAGGCGAAGAGGCTGTCCGATTCGGTGTCCACAGCCACCACTGGCTGTTGGCGTAGTTCCTGCAGCAACTGCTGAAGCTGGCTGACCTGGGTCACATGAATCGGTGGCGGAAGCTTGGCTACGGTCGCGTGCCGAGCCGTTGGCGGTGGGTGATCTGTGTGTGATTTATGCATGATGAAAGCAGGTAACGAAGGTGCATCTATTGCTTGCGGGTGGTTGCCCGTAGTCGCAGGGCAGGTTTTGGGCAACAGGGAGCATTGTGCTGTTATCCCTGCGCAGAGATGAAATCGGCAATCAGGGCTCTGATCTCTTCTCGGGCTTCGGTCGGTGTGGTCTGATCCAGAGCGATGCCACGGCGTCGCAATTCATCCATCATCCCATAGAGAGGCAGGCCAGCGTCGGCCGCCGCTCGCTCCAGGGTGGTTTGGCCCTGTTGATAACGATGCGTGGCCCGTTCCAGTTTCCAACGCCGGACGCCCTCAACCAGATACTTGCGCACAACATCTGTCTTGCGTAATGCCTCTTGTTCAGCGATTGTCTCGATCTCCTGTGCCAGGTCGGAGGAGATACGGAGGCTGAGTTGGGTCGTTTGAGCCATCTTTCACCTCTTTCTGAGTTGGTCAGCGATTTCCTCGGCCAGTCCTTCTCGCTCCAGCAACGTTGCGGCATCCATGCCGGTCAACACGGCCAGATCGCGCAGCAGGTGTTTGAATTCGGCAAGTGACGTATGGCGGCGTAGGAGGGCCAGGAACAACACGTCAACAGCCTGCATAGTGCGAACCTCATGGGCGGCGGCGACCCTTCGTGCCCTTCTGTCATGCAAGAGGACCGTGAGACGCCGATGCACCGCACAGGCAATGACTTCGCATTCACCCCGCCCCAGGCTGGGATCTATGCTCAGTTCATGAGCCCATCGGGTTTCCTGGGCTGTCAGCTCCAGCCGCAAGATGATCTGTTCTTTTATGGCTGTGGCAATGCGATCAGCATCTGGCCGGCCCTGACGTTGGCCTGCTTCCACTGCTTCCCGGTAGACCGTCGGCGGAATGGCCACCGCCCCCACGACCTGGGCGAGAAGCGGCAGCTGGTTCATCTTGGCCAGGTAGATCAGCGGAGATGCATCGCTGACAACTGTCCTTCCCATCACATCTCCTGTGTGCAAACAGCATCATTTAACTACATTGTAACACAACTGGCTGATTCTGTCAAAGCGACCCGTGCGACTGTCTTGACTTCTCCCCTAAGGGGTGATACAATCACGTCCGAGTGAGAACTGAACGCATGAAGACAGACCGCACATCATCAAACAAGCCACTCGTCGTGATTCACACCGACGGCGCGTGTGAGGGCAATCCGGGGCCGGGGGGCTGGGCAGCCATCCTCCGCTTTGGCGCGCGCGAGAGGGCGCTGCGCGGCGGCGCCTCGGACACCACCAACAACCGCATGGAGATGCGCGCCGCCATCGAGGCCTTGCAGGCGCTGGAACAGCCTTGCGTCGTGCACCTGCACACCGATTCCGAATACCTGCGGCTGGGGATCACCGCATGGCTGCCCCGCTGGCAGCAAAACGGCTGGCGCACGGCGGGCCGGAAGCGGGTTAAGAACCGCGACCTCTGGCAGGCACTGCTGGCAGCCCAGGAGCCGCACGACGTGCATTGGCACTGGGTGAAGGGACACGCTGGCGATCCGGGCAACGTGCGCGCCGATCGTTTGGCGCAAGCGGCCCTGGATGAGATTGGCCGTCGAGCGTCGCCCGACCACGAACCGCTCGACGAGCAGCTTGGCCTGCCGCTGGATCCCGGGTCGGGGACTGGGACGTGACGCAGGAGATGGTGTGATACAGCGATGACGTACATCCTGGGCATTGAGACGTCGTGTGATGAGACGGCGGCGGGGGTGGTGGCCGATGGTCGGCGCATCCTCTCCAACGTCGTGGCCTCGCAGGTGGAGTTGCACCGGCCCTACGGCGGCGTCTACCCGGAGGTGGCCTCCCGCCAGCACGTGGTCACGATCACTCCTGTGATCCGGCAGGCGCTGGAAGTGGCGGGGGTGGACTGGGAAGCGCTGGACGCGGTGGCGGTGACCTACGGGCCGGGGCTGGCGGGCTCGCTGTTGGTGGGGGTTAACGCGGCCAAGGGACTGGCCTGGGCGCGTGGGCTGCCGCTCGTGGGCATCAATCACCTGGAGGGGCACGTCTACTCCAACTGGCTGGAGGTGGAGGGGGAGGAGGCCGTCAGTCTGCCGGCGCTGGACGCCGCCGGCCAGGCCTTCCCGCTACTGCTGCTGGTCGTCTCCGGCGGGCACACGGAGCTGCTGCTGATGCAGGGACACGGTCGGTACGAGCGCTTGGGGGCCACGCTGGATGACGCTGCGGGAGAGGCCTTCGACAAGGTGGCGCGGCTGCTGGGGTTGTCCTATCCCGGCGGCCCAGCCATCCAGGCTGCCGCTGCCGGCGGTGCACCGTCGGCCTTCGATTTCCCCCGCGGGTTGATGCAGCCGCCGGAGCACGTCTACAACTTCAGCTTCAGCGGACTGAAGACGGCGGTGCTGCGGGTGGTGCGGGAACTGGATGAGGCAGCGCTGCCCGTCGGCGATCTGGCGGCCAGCTTCCAGGAGGCGGTGGTGGACGTGCTGGTGGAGAAGACGCGCCGCGCCGCAGAAGCTTTCGGCGTGGCGCGCGTGTGCGTCTGTGGCGGGGTGGCGGCCAATGGCCGCTTGCGGCAGGCGATGCGGGAACGGCTGCCGGTGCCCGTGCGGGTGCCGCCCCTGTTCCTCTGCACGGACAACGCGGCCATGATCGCGGCCGCCGGGCACTGCCGTTTCCTGGCCGGAGAGCGGGCCGGTTGGGACCTGGACGTGGTGGCCAATCTGCGGTTGGTGTAGTTGCCTACCGCCAGAGGCCCGCCCGGCGGCGGGCCTCTGGGCTCGATCAGCTTACACCGGAACGGCTTACCGTGGCCCTGTGTCGGGGGCTGGCGCAGGGCCTGGGGCTTCTGGCCGAGGACCGGGTTGCTCCGGCCGCCCCCTCAGGCGTTCACGGGGCAGGGGCTGTGGTGGACGGGGGGGAATATTCACACCGCGGAAGCTCCAGCGTCCTTCGTGGTCATCCACTTGGAAGGTGCCGTAGCCCTGCAGGAAGGCGCGTCCCTTGCCCGTGGCCGTGAAGTCGAGCTTGCCGCCCACCATGTTCACGCCGAACCGCTCGCCCTCCACGCGGATCTCCCCTTCCCAGTCGGTGAGCTTGACGTCCCCATCGTCCAGATCCTCGCGCTGGCCATCGCCGGTGATCTCCAGCGTAGCAGCGCCTTTGATCCAGATGACGCTGGCGCCGTGGGCGTGGATGTCCGCGCTGCCCCAGCCGCCGAAGATCGCCAGGCCGTAGCCATTGGCCGTGAGGATGTGCTCTTCCGGCGGCGGCTCTTCCTCCTGCGCAAAAGCCACGTTTAGCGGGAAAGCGGCCAGCAGGGCCAACACGGTCAGCCCCAGGAACAGTTTGCTTCTCTTCGACATCTTGTCTAACCTCCGTTGAGTATTTCCTTGCGGCGTTGCAGCGTTGCCGAAAGTCACCTGTATCTTCACATATCATCATCATGCCGGTGTCATGGAATTGTAAAAAGGGTGTAAGGGACCAGGGGAGATCTGTCTTGAGGGGCTGCCAGGCGCCGACGAAAGCACCAGGCCGGTTTTGCCGGTTTGTCGAGGGGTGAGTATAATAGGGGCCTGTGGAAAATGACCAGGGGGAAACGTCTATGCCGATCTACGAATATGCCTGCGACAGTTGCGGCGTTCGCTTTGAGCGTATACAACGCATGAATGAGCCAGCCTTGAGCAAGTGCCCGGAATGCAGCGGTCACGTGCATCGGGTATTTCAGCCCGTGGGGATCATCTTCAAAGGATCTGGTTTCTACGTCACCGACAACAGAGCGAAGTCATCTACCAGCACGCCGGGTACCAAGAAGGATGTGGGGTCGGGGTCTGACTCGGACGGAGGATCATCTGACGAGTAAGGGATGAGTTCGGTTTTCTCGCGCATACCTGGTGCGAGCATTGTTGCATCAAGAAGCCCCATGGACCAGGCCATGGGGCTTTTCTGTCCCGCGATTTCTGCTGAGATCACAACTGGAAGCGCCCATTGGCACGGATGACCTTGTACTGGAAGTTGGTGACCAGCGCCAACAGTTTTGTTTCGAGTTCCTGCCATTCATCGCTGGCCAGGATTTCCTCCATGGTATCCAGATCTTCCGTCACACCGCCTGTGAGTATTTGCGGCCCTTCTCCGAAGAGGGTGTACCAGGCTTCGGTGGGCTGCACTCCCAGGCGTATGAGGCCCGGCACGAACTCGCGCATCATGAATTCGAAGTAGGGTTGCTCGAACTCATCTTTGATGTCCCAGGACAGCAGTAGTTTTATCATGGATGGGGTCGCTTTCGAAAGCTTGTTGTGGTCATCTATCTCTTCTCTACGAGCGCCAGCGTGCCGAAGCATACCAGATTCGGCGGAATCGCGCAAGTCTTGCTCCGGTGCAGACGTTACCGGCCCAGGGCCATAGTTGGATTGAACCTCTTTCCGTGCTTCCAGGTGTGAACTGTGTGCAGCCGGATGTTTGGTTTGTGTTGAGGTCGTCACAATGACAGCAATCACGACACAAGGGGTCAGATACAGAGACGAGATGGGCTCTGCCAGCGTGCGCGGGGGAGACACCCGCCTGGGTTTGCAGCGCGCCGGTGGCTGGCTGAGTCTGCTGTTGCTGACGTTGATGTTGCTTTCGGTGGCCTGGTCTGTCAACGCCGCCGAGTGGACAGACGGGTTGCATTTGCTCCAGTGGATGGTATTGGGCGGCGTTCTGCTGGGTTTTGCACTCAGCCACGCGCGATGGAGCAGCGTTTTTTCCGCCTTTCATGCTTTTCTGTGCAGCATCGTCTGGCTCATCATTTGGATGAGCACGATTCTGCCGCTGGAACTGGGGCACCGCCAACGTGTCTTCCAGCTTTTTGCGGGCATCGCCCTGTGGCTGGAACGGGCTGTGAGTGGTGCGGTCAGTGCCGGCAGCCTTATTTTCGTGTTGTTGCTGGCGATACTGGTTTGGTGGCTGGCCTATTTCGCAACCTGGAGCGTGTTTCGCCGCCAGAGCGTGTGGCGTGCCATCGTCCCCGCGGCGCTCGCCATGCTGATCAACCTCTACTACGCCCCCTCTCGTCTCAGTGTGTACTTCTTGCTCTTTACCTTCTGTGCGCTGCTGCTGGCGGTGCGCAGCAACCTGGCGCAACGAGAAGAGGGCTGGCGGTCGGCGCAGGTGCGCTACGCTATGGACATTGGCCTGGACTTCCTGCGCGATGGGGTGATTTTCGCCATCCTGGTGCTGGCTTTGGCCTGGGTGCTGCCCAGCGCCGCCAGCCAGGGGCGTCTCGAGCCGCTCGTGGAACCATTTGAGGAGACTTGGGAGCGGGTCAAGGCGGAGTGGAACCGCCTCTTTCATTCGCTCCAGTATCCGTCGTCCCCCGGCTACGCCGCCTTCGGCAAGAGCCTGGCTTTATCAGGGCCGGTGAACCTGGGCGACTCGGTGATCATGGACGTCCGAGCCTCGGAGGGGCGCTACTGGCGCGGTGTTGTCTACCACACTTACACCGGACGCGGTTGGCTGAACACCGATCAGGAAAGCACGCCGCTGGGGGCAGGCGACGACCTGCGGTTGCCCATCTATGAGCTGCACCGGGAGGTAACCCAGACGATCACCACGTTTTACCCCGGCAACGGGGTCCTCTTCGCCGCCGGACAGCCGCTGCGTGCGGTGCTGCCGGTGCAGGCCGAAGTGAGCTTCCTGCCGGATGACGTGGTGCCCACGCCGACGCCGCTGCCCGGCGGCGGGCAGTGGGCCGCTCCCTCCCCTCCTATGGACATCTCCATGCTCTTCAGTCGCTCGCGGCTGAAGGAGGGGCAGTCCTATTCCCTCGTGTCCACCATCAGCAAGGCAGACGTAGAGAGCCTCCGCGCCGCCGGGGATGCCTATCCCGACTGGGTGCGGGACCGCTATCTGCAATTGCCGGAGGATCTGCCGCAGCGGGTGCGGGAGTTGGCGCTGGAGATCACCGCGCCTTACGACAATCCTTATGACAAAACGGCGGCGCTGGAGCACTACCTGCGGGCAATGACTTACAACGACAAGATCGCCCCGCCGCCGCCGGATCAGGACGGTGTGGATTACTTCCTCTTCGGCGTGCGGGAGGGGTACTGCGATTATTATGCCTCGGCGATGACGACGATGGCGCGGGCGGTGGGCATTCCGGCGCGACTGGCCGCAGGCTACAGCCAGGGGGAGTATCAGGAAGAGAGTGGTCTCCATCGAGTTAAGGAACTGAACGCCCATGCCTGGGTGGAGGTGTTCTTCCCCCGCTATGGTTGGGTGGAATTCGAGCCCACAGCCAACGAACTGCAGATTGTGCGGGTCCTGCGTCCCCCTGATGCGGGTGGCCGCGAGCCTTCGTCGCGCCCATCTGATCTGTCGGCGGAGGAAGACGAAGAGAAGTTTGGAGAGGACGTGGACATACCGGCGGGGCCGGCCGGGGGGATGCTCGGGCTAGGGCAATGGTGGTCTCTCAATAGGCCGTGGGTCATCTCGGTAGCGGGGCTGGTGCTGTTGGCGGCTTTGGGCGTCGTTGTCTGGTGGATCCTGCGCCGCCCTCCGGCGGCGGTGCCGCACCTGCTCACGCAACTGTACGAGCAGCTCATTCATTGGGGAGAGCGTCTGAAGCTGCGCTGGCAGCCGCACCAGACGCCTTACGAGCAGGCCGGCCTGATGGCCCAGGCCGTGCCGGAGGGGAAGGCGCAGATTGACTGCATCGCCAGCCTCTATGTGCGGGAGCGCTTCAGTCCCACGCCCGCCAGCGGCGATGAACTGAATGGCGCTGCTCAGGCCTGGCTGGCTTTGCGTCCCGTCCTCTGGCGACGCTGGCTGCGCCATCTCGCCCAGCCACCGGAACGGCTGATCCGTTGGCGGGAGCGCTGGTCGCGCCGCCTGGCCTCCCAGTTCCCCGGCTAGGCGGGCAGTCTCTCGCCGGCTTCGTCCAGTAGGGAACGGAGGGACGCCGATCCCTCCATTGGCCCCACCACGGCGAGGCTCAGCCGCTGACCCTGGAAGCACTGACCGGCCAGCCGCTGGATGTCGGCCGTTGTCGCCGCGTCCACTGCGGCGATGATGTCGTCCACGGACCACGCCTCACCACGCAAAAGCTCCTGTTGCCCCCACCAGCCAGCGACGGCCATGCTGTCCTCCAGTCCCAGCAGCAGCCGCCCCTTGCTGAACTCCTTGGCTCGCTGTAGCTCCGCAGTCTCGACCGGCGCGCTGCGCAGCTTCTGCCATTCCTGAAGGATGACGCCGGCGGCGGCCTCCGTGCAGGTAGGCTCCAGCGCGGCATAGACCTCCATGACCCCGGTATCGCTCAGGAAGGCCACCTGGGAGTCGATGGCGTAGGCCAGGCCCAGCCGCTCTCGCACCTGCAAGAAGAGGCGAGAGCTCATGCCCTCTCCCAGAATGGTGTTCAGGAGGGCCAGGGCGAAGCGGTCGGGGTGATGGCGCGGCAGGCCGGGCACACGGAGGATCAGGTGAGTTTGCTGGGTATCCTTGTGGTGCACCGCCAGCCGTGGCCTGTCCGGCGGTGGTGGTGCGGGCGCGTAGCCAGGCGGCTCTGGTCCCTTCCAATCGCTCAGCAGCGCCGTCAGCCGTTCCAGCACGGCTTTGTGATCCAGATTCCCGGCCACGCTCACCACCGTGTTCCGGGGAGTGTAGTGCCGTTCTTTGAAGGTCAGCAACTGCTCACGCTGCCGCGTGGTGACGCTGGCCCTGCTGCCGGCGATATCCCTCCCCAAGGGGTGATCGGGCCACGACGTCCGGTTGATCAGCAAGGAGACCAGGGAGTCGGGCTGATCCAGGGTCATGTCCAACTCGTCCGCGATGACACGCCGCTCTCGCTCCACCTCCTCTGGGGCGAAACGGGCGTGACGCAGCATATCGGTCAGCACGTCCAGGGCCACGTCCAGATGGGGCTGGGCGACTTTGGCCCAGTAATGCGTCATCTCCTGCCCTGTGTGGCCGTTGAAGATGCCGCCTCGCCCCTCGATCTCCGTGGCGATGGCTTCGGGACTGGGCCGCCGCGGCGTGCCTTTGAACAGCATGTGCTCGATGAAGTGGGAATTGCCTTCATCGGCATCCGTTTCGTAGCGCGAGCCGACCCCCAAATAGAACCCCACACTCACTGAGTGAGTGTGGGGCATCGCCGTAGTCAGAACACGCAAGCCGTTATCCAGCGTTGTCTTCTGGCATTGCATCGTCAATCAGTATCCCCGCAGTTCAAGGAGTTCGCGCTGGGCCTCTGCCTCAGCCTGGGGGTCCTGTGCTGGCCCGACCTCCAGGAAACGCTCGAAGGCTTCGATGGCTTCGTCCTTTTTCCCTTGCAGATGGTAGAGGGCTCCCAGGCCATAGTAGGCCTCAGGCAAGTCCGGCTGCAGGTCCTTGGCTCGCAGGAAGCTCTTTTCCGCCTCATCCAGGCGGTTCTGCTGCAAGCGCGTCGCCCCCAGGAGATAGTGCAACTGTGCGTCGTTGGGGGCCACGCGCAGCCCTTCCTCGAACTTGACGGCTGCGTCTTCTAGCCGGCCCTGCTGGTAGTACACGACGCCCAGGTTAGACAGACTGCCCAGGTGGTCAGGTTGGGCCTGCAACGCGGCCTCGAAGGCAGCGGCCGCCTTTTCCAGATCGCCTTGCTGGATGTAGGCGTTGCCCTGGAGGAATATCTCTTCAGCCGACTGAACGTCGCTGCTGATCTCGGGTGTTGCCTCCTTGCCGCAGCCGGTAGTTATCGCCAGCAGCAGCAACAACACAAGACCTGCTGTCGTCCAGTTCCCTCGACCGTATGGTTTCCCTTTTCTGCGCATGGCCTGGCCTCCTGTCTGGGCATCCTCTGCTCCGTCTGCTGTCCTGCCAACGGCATTATACCTCAAACCTTGGCGAAAGAGAAAATGCCCAACGGTTGTTCCCGCGAACAGGGGAAGGAGGCTGACCTCCTTCCCCTGTCTGGTGTCCTGCTATCAGCCCTGTTTCAGGGGCCGTTAGAAGGTGTCGGGGATCGCTTTGACGTTGTTGCTCGTGCGGTTGGCCTCGTAGACGATGTTCGTTGCCGTGTCCACGGTGATGCCGAACGGATCTGTGCCTACGGCGGGTTGCCCGACGGTCGTGATCACCGTGTCCGTGGCTCCGTTGATCACGGTGACCGTGTTCTCGGCGCTGTTGGTGACGAAGATGTGGTTGGTGTTGGGGTTGGCGACGATGCCGCCGCCGCCATCCCTTCCGCCGTCGCCGACGTCAATGGACTTCAGCGGCGTCAGCCCGCTGGCCGTAGCCCTGAAGACCCACACCTTATTGGGGATGTTCTCAGGGCCGTACACCACGTACAGCTTGCCGGTGGCCTCGTTGTAAGCCAGTGTAAACGGCACGGAGCGTTCCGGCTCCAGATGGACGGTTTGTTCGTCAATCACCTTGTTGGTCGCGCCGTCAATGGTGATGATGCTGTTGACATCGCGGTTGCTGACGTAGACCCGGTTGAGGGCCCTGTTGACGGCGATGCCGAAGGTGCCGGCCTCAGCGCCGAGGATCTTGATCACTGTGTCCGTGGCTCCGTTGATCACCGCCACGCCGTTGATGCCGTGCAGGGTGACGTAGATGCGGTTGGTGTCCGGGTTCACCGCCACGTAGCTGGCCTCTGGCCCGACCTTGAAGTGCTTGAGTACGGCCAGGCTCTCACTGTCAATGACGTAGAGCTCGCCGTCGGCGAAGGTGGCCACGTAGACCTTGTTGGTGTTCGGATTCAGCGCCACACCGAACGGCTCATTGCCTATGTAGACCTGGCCGATCACAGCCAGTGTCGCGCCGTTTAGGGCGTACAGGCTGTCGTTGCCGCGGCTGGCCACGTAGACTTTGTGCGTGCGAGGATTGACGGCGATACCCTTCGGGTGCCGCATGGCTTCTGGAGGCCGGGTGGGTGTCGGCGTGGGCGTGCGCGTCGGGGGCCTCGGTTGCCTGAGCACGAGGGGCAGGTAGACACGGTACCTCCGGGCCTGCTTGCTCACGAAAAGATCGTAGCAGCCGCATTCGCCACGGCCTTGCCACTCGGTCACCTTGGCGTAGAGGATGCCGTCGTACGTGGCCGTGTACACGATCTGCGAGGCGAAGCTGCCCGCCATGTAGTCGTCGTTGAAGGCCAGCAGCGTCGTGCAGTCCGAGGCGTAGAGCCAGAGTTGCGTGTCAGCCACGCCTATCAGATTGGAGGTCGTGATGGTGTAGACTTCGCCAGCCTCTACTTGGAAGCTCGCCCAGTCCTCGTCGTTTTGCTTGTGGAAGTTGTGATGCTGCGCCGCGCCGTCAACGACGATCGGCTGGGCTTGACCACAGCTATCGTCAGCTTCGTAGTCATCGGCCACGCAGATGTTCACTCTGTCCCTCATCGGCGGCACCAACTGGCCGTACTGGTTTACTGCACCGGTGATGTTGGTCTCGTTCCACCCGCTTTCACACTGGGTACTGCCTCCAGTGACCAGGAGGCTCACCGTGACCGTCCACACCTGCCCTGGGGCCAGGTCGAACCCGAAGCCATAGGGCGGAGGCCCTGTCAGATCGTTCCAGATGAGGGTATTGCCCACCACTGAGTTGGGCAGAGGACTCGCCGTCAGGTAGACCAGGCGCGGGTTCTGGATGGTGTCCGCCAACGGCAGGATGGCGATCGTCGTGGACCCCGTGTTGGTGATGACGATTTGGAAGATCAGTGTGTCGCCAGGATGAACGATGCCATCGGGTGGCGACACCAGGCGCTTGCTCATCTCCAGGTTCGGCAATTCCGTCGTGGGCGTCGGCGTCGGTGTGTTGGTCGGCGTCGGCGTTGACGTCGGCGTGTTGGTTGGCGTCGGCGTTGACGTCGGCGTGTTGGTCGGCGTCGGTGTCGGCGTTGGCGTGTTGGTTGGCGTCGGTGTTGGCGTGTTGGTCCGTGTCGGCGTTGGCGTTGGCGTGTTGGTTGGCGTTGGCGTCGGTGTGTTGGTCCGTGTTGGCGTTGGCGTTGGCGTGTTGGTCGGCGTCGGTGTCGGCGTGTTGGTTGGCGTCGGCGTCGGCGTGTTGGTCGGCGTCGGCGTCGGCGTGTTGGTCGGTGTCGGTGTTGGCGTTGGTGTGTTGGTTGGCGTCGGCGTCGGTTCTTGGATGATCACCGTGGCGCGATCACAGTCGCTGGGCACCGGGCTTCCGAATTCGTCTATGGCACCGATCACGCAGGCATTGTTCCCTGCGGGATCGCAGGCAGCAATGGCCGTGAAGTTCAAGGTGATGGACTTGTTGTTGCCGACGGCCAGTGGACCCAGATTGTACCACACGAGCGCATTGGGACCCAACTGGTTATCCTCCGCTGGGTTGGCGAAGACGAAGCTGAGGCAGGTGTTGCTGAAGACGTCGCTCAGCGGCAGCGTGATGATGTTCGTCGTGCCAATGTTGGCGATGGTGATGTCGAACACCACCAGATCGCCGACCTGAGCAACGCCGCCGGGCGGCAGCACCAGATCCTTGATCACCTCCAGGGCCGGTGCACCTGTCACGGTCACTACGGCGGGGTCGCTGTCGGTCACCGGCGGGCCGACGGGCGGATCGCCGGTGACGTTGGCCACGTTGGTGAAGCTGCTAATCACGCCGCTGCGCGAGCAGGTGTAGTTGGTGCTGGCGCCGGCGGCCAGGGTGCCCAGGCTGCGGTTGCAGTTGGGCGCCAGCGGGTCGGTGACGGTGACGTTATCCAGGGCCACGTCGCCGGTGTTGGTGACGTAGATGGTGAAGTTGGCCGTGCCGCCGCTGACGATTTGCTGGTTGTCGGGCGTCTTGGCGATCTCGATGTCGGGGCCGATGACGTCCACGTCGGCGGGGTCGCTGTCGGTCACCGGCGGGCCGACGGGCGGATCGCCGGTGACGTTGGCCACGTTGGTGAAGCTGCTAATCACGCCGCTGCGCGAGCAGGTGTAGTTGGTGCTGGCGCCGGCGGCCAGGGTGCCCAGGCTGCGGTTGCAGTTGGGCGCCAGCGGGTCGGTGACGGTGACGTTATCCAGGGCCACGTCGCCGGTGTTGGTGACGTAGATGGTGAAGTTGGCCGTGCCGCCGCTGACGATTTGCTGGTTGTCGGGCGTCTTGGCGATCTCGATGTCGGGGCCGATGACGTCCACGTCGGCGGGGTCGCTATCGGTCACCGGTGGGCCGACGGGCGGATCGCCGGTGACGTTGGCCACGTTGGTGAAGTCGCTGGTCACGCCGCTGCGCGAGCAGGTGTAGTTGGTGTTGGCGCCGGCGGCCAGGGTGCCCAGGCTGCGGTTGCAGTTGGTGGCCAGCGGGTCGGTGACGGTGACGTTGTCCAGGGCCACGTCGCCGGTGTTGGTGACGTAGATGGTGAAGTTGGCCGTGCCGCCGCTGACGATTTGCTGGTTGTCGGGCGTCTTGGCGATCTCGATGTCGGGGCCGATGACGTCCACGAAAGCATCGTCGTCATCGGAGACGTTGCCGATGCCCAGTGGCGTGCCCCCAGCATCGGTGGGCGTGCCTGTGGCCGTGCCCACGTTGGTGGTATCTTGACTGATGGTGGCCGTAGCCGAGCAGGTTTGCGATGCACCGGGGGCCAGTGGGCCGGGGATGGTGCAGACCGTGAAGTCGTCGCCCGGAACACCTGGCGTACCGTTGTCGTCTGTCACCTGGATATTGCTCAGGTGAGCGGTGTTGCCATCGTTGGTCACCTCGTAGCAATAGGTCACCTGAGTGTTGGGCTGCACCGTCACCGTATCGCTCCCCGGGC
>JACNHM010000337.1 GCA_014383605.1 Chloroflexota bacterium | reverse complement strand
TCGTGGAAGTTGCCCGTGTTGGACGCGCCGTCGCCGAAGAAGCAGAGCACCACCCGGCTTGTCCTGAGCCCAGACTTCGGCGAGCTCAGTCGAGCCGTCGAAGGGTCTGTGCCCAGCAGTTGCTGGGCCAGCCCCGCGCCTGTGGCCACCGGGATGTTGCCTCCCACGATGCCGGTGGCCCCCAGGTTCCCCTTCTCCACATCGGCGATGTGCATCGAGCCGCCCCGACCCAAGCAATAGCCGGTGGCGCGACCGCACAACTCGGCCATCATCTTGTTGTAATGCTCCTGCCTGGCTTCCTCCGTCTTGGTCAAGGAAGCGCCCCGGGCGTGGCAGTGGCCGTGGCCGCGATGGGTGCTGGTGATGAGGTCGTCGTCCCGCAAGGTGGAGATGGCCCCCACGGCCACCGCTTCCTCGCCCGCATAGAGGTGCGACGCCCCCTTAATCAGGTCGCGCCCCAGCAGATCGTAGACCTTGTCCTCGAACATGCGGATCTCCCACATCTGCCGCAGGAGGTCTAGGGCCTGTTCTTTGGTAAGTTTGTGTTCTTTCAGTTCAATTTTATCACTCACAGTTAGAATCACCTCGCTTGGAAATTGGAGGTTGGATGTTGGAGGTTGGAAAACCAACATCCAACTTCCAGACCATCAGCGCATCTCCTGGCCGCCGGTCACGTTGATGGCCTGCCCGGTCATATAGCTGGCCTGGTCTGAGGCCAGAAAGACGACGACGTTACACACGTCGTCGTAGGTGCAACCGCGCTTCATCGGCGCCTGGTCAATGTACCTCTGGCGCACCTGCTCTTCGGTGATGCCCCACTTCTTGGCATATTGTTTGTAGAGTGAATTGACCCACAACGGCGAGTCGAGCAGGTTGCCAGGACAGACGGCGTTGGCGCGCACGTTGTACTCGGCCAGTTCCAGGGCGATGCTCTGGGTCAGGCCGATGCTGCCGAACCTGGAGGCCGCGTAGGCTGAGTTCTTGTAGCTGCCCTTCTTGCCCGATTTGGAGTTGATCTGGATGATGACGCCGCTGCGCTGCATTTTCATCACGCGGGCGGCGTGTTTGGCGCACAGGAAGTAGCCGAATAGATTGACGTTGATCACGGCCTGCCATTTGTCGGCCGGGAACTCATCCACCGCCTCGGCGATGAGGATGCCGGCGTTGGAAACCAGGACGTCCAGGCGTCGGAATTCAGCCACGGCGCGATCCACCATGGCTGCCACCTGTGCTTCGTCGGTCACGTCCACCTGGACAGGGATGGCACGCTTGTCCTGAGCCCAGTCGAAGGGACGGTCGGTCTGGGCCATGATGTCGGCCGCAACGCGCTGTGCGCCCTCCAGGTTCAAATCGGCGACAACGACGTGAGCCCCTTCCAGGGCCAGCCGATGGCAGATGGCCTCTCCCAGCCCCTGGGCGCCGCCAGTGACGAGGGCGATTTTGCCTTTCAGTGCTTTCCCCATATAACCGCTCCTTGTGATGCGTGAAACGCGGCCTTCACGCATCACGTTTCACGTCTTCACGGCAGCATTAGTCCCAGAAACTCCCACTCCGCTTCCACCGTCCACTCGCGCCCGTTCCGCAGCTTGGCATAGACTGTGGGCAGCGAATCCTTCAGATCGGGCGCCGCGGTGAGGGGCATCTCTTTGATGTGCGGGTAGATGACGATTTTGCCAGGGAACGCCGCGTCCTTCACCGCCTGCAAGCCGTCTCTAGCGGTGCTGAGCGAGCCAATTGCCGCCACCGACCGGTTGGGCGAGAGCTGCCCCGACTCGGCTTGGTTCAGCATCAATCGCAGGTCCTCAATGGTCGAGGCCGAGTGCCCGATGACGCGGGTATCCTTGAGGTAGGCGTCGCTCAGGTCGAGGTCTATCATCGTGCCACGGGCTACGCCGGCGAAGACGTTCATCACACCCTTGGGGGCCAGGTAGGTGGCCGCGTCGGTGATGACGGCTGGCACAGGGGCCAGCACCACGATGTCATCGAAACCTTCCCCACGAAAACGGGCCATTGCAGCCTCGTAGACTTCTTTGTTGAGCGGGTTGAGGCAGATGAAGTGGATGCCTTTGTCTTTCGCTTCGGCGGCAAAGGTGTCACGCAGATCGTCGAGGCGCAGGTCGCTGACGTCGGTGCAGACGATGATGCCAGGGCCACCTGTCCCCGTCAGGGGGGCGTGCGACTGGATGGCGCGCTGGACGTGCATGCGGCCCATCGGGCCGCATGCGCCAACGAACCAGACCCGTCCGCCCGGCTGGAGCGACGACCGCACCGGCGCCTTGCTGTAGGCCTGGGCGACGTCAGAGCCGGGGCCGCCGACGTAGACCCAACGGTTGTAGTGGATGCGTCCCACGTCCACGGCCACCTTGCGCGAAAGTGGCTCGGTGGTGACGAGGGCCACAACACCAAAGTCGGCCAGGTGCGGGCTGACGGTTTCGATGATATCTGCGTCAGCGCCCAGCAGGATGATGTCGTCCACGGGCGTCACCGGCGGCGCGGCAATGTTATCCGCTTCAAAAACCTCGACGCCCAGAGCAACTGCCCGCTCCTTCAGCCAGGCTGCAAACTTGGCAGGAACGCCGGTCAACAGCAGGCGCTCAGGATGCGAGTCCTCGTCGAATCCGGTGCTGACAGTGTACTGCTGCTTGTTACTCGTGCCGATGATCCAGGTCGTGCCGCTGGGCTTGAGGCTGGTGCGGTAGGTCAGGCCGTAGGCGGCAATGACGCAGGCCCAGGGCTCGGTCAGCGCGCTCTCGGCGTAGCCAGTATTCGGCTGGACGGCAATGAGATAGTTGCCGTGATCGCCGTCGAGGATGCGCTGGTCTATCACGCCATACTGGGACAGTCCGCCCTGGATCTCGTAGCCGTAGGCATAGCCCACGCCGTCTACGAAAATGTCGGCCTGGATGATAAAGCGGTCGCCGACACAGTACTCGCCGCGCAGGTTCTCGCCCACGCCGACGACGGTCATGCTCACCTCGTGGCCCAGCACTACCGGGCTGGCCTGCATGTCGCGGTAGATGCGAGGGTGCTCCTCGCCTGCCCGGATGACTTTGACGTCGGAAAAGCAAAGGCCACAGGCGTCGTGGCGTACCAGTAGTTCGTTGGAGCCATGCTGCGGCATCGGCGCCTCAATGGGTTGCCCGCCTCGCCCCAGGTTCTCAAAGCCCGCGCCGTACAGGGGCCAGAGGCGGTTGCGGTCGGGCAGCGGCGCGTCAGCGCGTCGGTAAGCGGTGAGTTTATCGGACATGGTGTCCTTTTCCTTTGGTCAGGTTGAGGCCGGTCATCCCGTTCCGGCTAGCGCGACCAGCGCTCGTGAACCGGCGGCAACTCAGGGAACGGCGCGTGCGGCTCCGCCTGGTACCAGTAGCCGACGGAGGCGATGTCGTCGGTGAGAGGCTCGAACTTCCCGTTGGGCCACCAGCCCAGGGCCTGGATGGTCACCTTCAGATCACGCTTGAAGCGAATGGGGTCCAACACGTGCCAGCGGTAGAGACCGTGCCTGGGCACCTCGCCCGGCTCGTTGCGGTAGAGGGGATAGCCCAGGAAGGGCGTGGAGTAGGTTTCGGCGGCGGTTGGGTCTTTGTCACCACCGAAGCACCACGCTCCCCCGAAGTAGTCTTCTGTGCCGGTGCCGCAGATGGTAGGATAGTCTACGTCGCCGTCCATGTAGAACTTGATCTCGCCCTCGCCCCACCAGCCGTTGGAGAACTGCGTCCAGGCCAGGTAAGTGCCCACGTAATGCCCCTGCCCCTGCACTCCCTCCAGGATGACGTGCTCAGGGTATTCTCGCGTCGTCATGGAACGTCGCCATTGAGCGTGGAAGTAGGCGGCATTCTCTGGAACGTCCGTCAAGGCGTAGGTGATCTGGTAAAAGAAGGCGACAATCGGTTGCCCATGCTGGTTTTCGATGGTGATGCGCGCTCGCTTGCGGAAAGGCATAGGCCAATAGCAGTTGAAACCACCCACAGGGTTCACCGCGACCGGCAGGGAGTTCACGTTGCAACGCAGCCCGTGCCCGTTGCAGAAGAAGTCGCCCAGTGGAACTTCGACAGACGGCGTCTCCTCCTCGTCCCAATAGAAGCGAAGCACCGTATCCCGGTAAGCTTCGGGGCTAACCGTGATCCAGATATGCTGGATGACGCCCGGCCCTTCGATGTCCGCTAGCGTCGTGGTGCCGGGCGGCAACAGGACGATGCACGGCTGTACTTTCCAGCCTGTCCCCAGCATGGAGGACGGGTGCCCCTTGAAGCCCGGTGGCAGCATAGAGGCCATGCTCTCCATCAGAGCGGCCATGGTCTCCTCGTCGGGCACAGGGGTCTTCGCGCCGCCGCCCTTTTCCCCCGTGGGGTTCTCGGCGGAGATGGAGCGGGTCTCGGCGTTGGAAAGCAGCGGCAGACTTCCTAGATTCAGCAGATCAAGTGCGCTCATTGGTTAGCCTCCTGGGTCAGTTGTACCTACTTGCTCAGTATGGACAAGATGTCAGCAGGCGATATCGTGGGATCCAATTGACTGACCTGGGTCATGCTGCTGGCTTTTCCCGGAGGCACTCGGTATCCCACTGTGGTGTAGAAATCGTTCC
>JACNHM010000239.1 GCA_014383605.1 Chloroflexota bacterium | reverse complement strand
TCAAGCCAGAGCAGGATGGTAAGCTCAAGGCCCTCGTCAAACTGCTCAAGACCGACCCTGTGCTCAAGCGCCAGAAGGTCATCATCTTTACCGAGTTTGCCGACACCGCTCGCTATCTGGAGCGTGAGCTCGCTCGCGCCGGCATCAAGGGTCTACACCGCATCGACGGCAGCAGCAGCCAAAAACACCGCAGCGACGTCATCCGCCGTTTCGCGCCTTACTACAATGGCTTGAGCTCAGCCGAGCTGGCCACTCAGGGCAAGCAACCGATCCGGGTGCTCATCAGCACCGACATACTCTCCGAAGGCCTCAACCTACAGGACGCCACCCGTTTGATCAACTACGATCTGCACTGGAACCCCGTCCGCCTGATGCAGCGCGTCGGGCGCGTGGACCGACGCATGAGCCCCGCGGTGGAGGCCCGCATGCTGGCCGACCACCCGGAACTCGCCGGGCTGCGTGGTAAGGTGGCCTTTTGGAATTTCCTGCCTCCGGACGAGTTGGATGAGCTCCTGCGCCTCTTTCAGCGGGTTACTGGCAAGGTGCTGGTTATCTCCCGCACCCTGGGTATCGAGGGCCGCACGCTGCTGACCCCAGACGACGAGTTCGACCCGATCAGGGAACTCAACGAGCAGTGTGACGGCGAACTGTCCGAGGCCGAGCAGTTGCGCCTGGAGTACGTCGAGCTGGTGAACCAGCACGCCGAACTGGCGGCTGCTCTGGCGAGCCTGCCGCTCAAGGCCTTTTCCGGACGCGCCTCTCCGCAACCGGACGCCCGGGCCGTATTCTTCTGTTACCGCATCCCGCGCCCCGACCCCAATCTCATCGAGACCGAGCCCGGTCAGCCGCGCTGGAGCGACTCAGCCGGCTTCACGGTCTGGCTGTGCTACGACCTGGAGGGTAACCGCATCCTGACGGAGCCGGGCGCCATCGCCAACCTGATCCGATCCGAGCCGGCCACCGCGCGTCAGTGCGCCATTGGCCGCAAGTCGCTTTCCGATCTACGCAAGAGGGTTGAGAAGCAAGTGGTCACCGACTATCTCCGGCCGCTGCAAGCGTCGCCCGGGGTCAAGCCCATTCTCAAGTGCTGGATGGAACTAAACTAGGAGGGCGAAATGACCAACACCGCCAGCCGCCTGCGCGGCATCAAGACCTTCGAGAAGCTGGTTCACTACCTGGAGGAGGAACTCGACTGGCCCCTTGAGGAATACAGCTTTGAAGATCTCACCTTCGAATACTTGCCTGCTGAGCTGGGCCTCAAGGAGGAGGATGCAGCCAAGGTCAAGACGATCCACCAGCTCCGCCCCCTCCGGCAGGACCAGCCGTGGGGCATCTTCTTCATCGAGTTCGAGAAAAAACGCATGCCCGTGGTGGTGCTGCGCCGCATCCTCAGCCATCTGGTGGTGAAGAAACGTGCGTCGGCCAACAAGGCCCGGGCAGCCGCCTGGAACCTTCACGACCTGCTCTTTATCTCCGCCTTTGGCGACCAGGATTCCGACCAGCGCGAGATGGCCTTTGCCCATTTCCACCAGGAAACGGGCGATCTGCCCACGCTGCGCGTGCTGGGCTGGGACGGCGCCGACACCCCGCTCAAGCTCGACCACGTGGCGGCCACGCTGAAGGCGCGGCTGCGCTGGCCCAGCGACCCCGGCGACGCGGACGCCTGGCGGCAGCAATGGACCCCGGCCTTCCGTCACCGCGTGGGGCACGTCATTCGCACCGCCGATGCCCTGGCCGAACGGCTGGCGCTCCTGGCCCGCGGCATTCGCGACGCCGCGACCACGCTCATGGACCACGAGTCCGAGCGCGGCCCGCTGCGCCGCCTGCACAAGGCCTTTCAGACCGCGCTGATCCACGACCTGAGCGAGGCGGACTTTGCCGACACCTACGCCCAGACCATCACCTACGGCCTGCTCACCGCCGCCATCTCGCGCACCGAGATGAGCGAGGGGCGCTACGGCACCGCTCTTGTCGCCGGCAACGTCACCGACATGGTGCCCATCACCAACCCCTTCCTGCGCGAGATGCTCCAGACCTTCTTGCAGGCCGGCGGGCGCAAGGGCGGCGTCAACTTTGACGAGCTGGGCATCCAGGACGTGGTGGATCTGCTGCGCGGCGACGAGACCGACCTGCCCGCCGTCCTGCGCGACTTTGGCAACCGCACCCGGGGCGAGGACCCGGTCATGCACTTCTACGAGCACTTTCTGGCCGCCTACGACAAGCGGCTCAAGGTCAAGCGCGGCATCTTCTACACACCCCAGCCGGTGGTCTCTTACATCGTGCGCAGCGTCCACGAGCTGCTGCAAACCGAGTTCGGTCTGGAAGACGGCCTGGCCTCCACGGTCACCTGGGGCGAGATGGCCGCGCGCCACCCCGGCCTGATAATCCCCGACGGCGCCGATCCGCAATCGCCTTTCGTCGTCATTCTTGACCCCGCCACCGGCACCGCCACCTTCCTCGTCGAAGTGATTGACGTTGTCCACCACACCATGACGGCCAAGTGGACGCGCCAGGGGCTGAACGAGGCCCAGCGCCGGGCCGCCTGGAACGAGTACGTGCCGAAGCACCTGCTGCCGCGCCTGTACGGCTACGAGCTGATGATGGCCCCCTATGCCATCGCCCACATGAAGATCGGCCTCAAGCTCTGGGAGACGGGCTATCGCTTTGGCAGCGACGAGCGGGTGCGTGTCTACCTAACCAACGCCCTGGAACCGGCGTCAGACGAGGGCGCTCAGTTGGCCTTTGCCGAGTGGGCGCCTGCCCTCGCCGACGAGGCAAAGGCTGTCAACGCCGTCAAGCGCCACCAACGTTTCACCGTGGTCATTGGCAATCCGCCGTACTCGAAGATGTCCGGCAACCTATCGGAGGCGGCCGTCTCCCTGATTGAGCCCTTCCGGTATGTGGACGGCGCGCGCATCGTGGAAAAGGGTGCCCTCGCCCATGAGTTGAATCTCCAAGACGACTACGTCAAGTTCTTCGGCCTTCTGGCTAGGTTGCTTGCCACAAGCCAGATTGGTATCGCGTCATACATTTCCAACTTTGGCTTCCTGGGGTCACGGTCACTTCGCGGCATGCGTAAGACTCTTCTTGACTCGTTCCCTCAGCTTCGTTTCCTGAATCTCGGAGGCCACGTCGCAGACCGCGCCGTCTCGCTATCCACCGATCAGAATGTCTTCGATATCTCACAGGGTGTCTGCATCTCCGTGTTGTCTGCGCCACCTGCTGGCAATGCGCGAGTCTGCGAATACAAGCGTTTGGCGGGTACTCGTGCGACGAAATACTTGCAGCTCGCGAGTGGCACCATTTCGCTGCATACAACGGAGCGGCTGCTGCCGACCGCCCCCTTTTACAAGTTCATTCCGTCGAATGCTCAGGCGGACCAGGAATTCGCGGCTTGGTACGATCTTGGTTCAATCATGCCAAGAAACAGTTGTTGCATTATTACGTCGAGGGACAGTCTACTAATCGACTTTGACGGGGAATCACTTCTTGAGAAGATAGGGAGATTCGCCTCCTTACCTGCAGGTGATCAGTCACTCGAACAGGAACTTGGGTATTCCGTCAAGGCGACGTGGGATGTCGAGAAGTCGAAGCGACTACTTCGATCCGATGGAGTCAGGAAGGACCGCCTTCGAAAGATCATCTATCGGCCCTTTGACGA
Organism: Chloroflexota bacterium; assembly: GCA_014383605.1. The sequence continues at coordinate 926 of JACNHM010000239.1, read as the reverse complement.
GCGCCTTATCTATTATGAGCCCCACCTGATCGATGCACCCGCAAGGCCAGTGTGCGCAGCCATCCATGAGACGGCAAACCTCGTATTGATGACGCCACACGTGAAAACAACGGCGTCGTTTAATCATGCCTTTGTTTCGCGTTACGCCGGTGAGAAGAAATCCGCGTCTCACGATCGGTCTACCCAAATGTTCCCGCTCTGGGACTCCGCCGGTATCGACGGCCAAAGACCACCGAACATCTCTCACCGTTTCCAGGATCACCTTCAGAGGGTGATGTCGACTCCTGTAGCTCCGGAACATCTGTTCCATTACATCTATGCAATCCTACATTCGCCCTCATATCGGGAGCTATACGGGGACGCGCTACGGGACTCGTTTCCCAGGATTCCCGTTCCAGGCAGACCAACCCTAGTGAGTGAGCTCTTGACGAAGGGGGCGGATTTGGTTGCCTTGCACCTTCTCGAGGACGACTATGTGCATGCGTCGTGGAATGTGGGGCGAATTGGCAATTCACCCCTACAAAGCTCCATCACCACCTTTGTCGAGGGCGTCAACGGCGCCACGATGGGCGCGTTCACCAAGAGCAAATGCTATGAGGACGGCAAGGTCTACCTGGACACCTCACAGCTCCCGCGCAGCTCCTACTTCGACGGCGTGCCCGAAGACGTGTGGAACTTCCACGTCGGCGGCTACCAGGTCTGCCGCAAGTGGCTCTACGACCGGCGGGGCAAAAAGGGCGTACCCGGTCGCACTCTCACCACCGACGACATCGCCCACTACCAGCGCATCGTCGTCGCGCTCAAGGAGACGATTCGGTTGATGGAGGAGATTGACGAGGTGATTGAGGGTTATGGGGGGTGGCCGATTGAGTAGGGACAACCCCAACCATGAAAGACACGACCAGCGGTCCTCTCGCGGAGGGCTT
>JACNHM010000632.1 GCA_014383605.1 Chloroflexota bacterium | reverse complement strand
CCACGTCACTTTGCAACGGGTTTAATACATTCTTTCCACGCCTTTTGCACCCAGGTAAGCTATCATCTCTCTAGGTCAGATGTGCTCAATCGTCCGCGCCTGGGTCTTTGGTGAGTTCTATCAGTTGCATTGGCCTCATCGGCTGATCCAATTGATGGCCTGCACTCCGAGCGCCTGGTCGCTGAAAGGGGGATCTGCCCCAGATTCTGACGTCAACAGGGAAAAGACATGTTTACCTTCTGTGTGCACTGCGAGTATCGCCTTGATTTGGGGCGCCGGCCCCAGGAGGGGCAACGGGTCCACTGCCCTCACTGTGGCGCTTACTTAGAGATCATCAGTGTGGAGCCTCTGGAGCTCGATTGGGTCTATGATGGCCCCTTCGTGGAGCGTCGCGGGACCTGCCAAACCTACGAGTACGACGTGGACGGGCCGCGGCGCTGACCGCGCTGCTGCGCCCGTTCGTTACACACGTTTCACTACGACCCATCCTCTTTGCGGCAGTGAAGGGATGGGTTCCATTATGCATGTCATGTGGAGGGATCTAGGAGAGATGCTAAACCAACGTGAGCTGGAGTTTGAAGAACCTCCTGGGCGTCAGAGGCCACCCCACCCCTGGGAGGATGTGCCCCTGGAGCAATGGAATGACTGGCGCTGGCAGTTGACCCACCGGCTGGGCACAGCCGAGGAACTTGCCCGGGTGATCCGTCTCACTCCTGAAGAGGAGGCGGGCTTTTCGGCTCCCGGGCATTTTCGCGTCGACGTGCCACCTTACTTCGCCAGCCTGATGGACCCGGATGACCCCCACTGCCCCATCCGGCGGCAGGTCATCCCCACAGAGCGCGAGCTGCTGGCCTGCGCGGGCGAGACCAGCGACTCCCTGGCCGAGGATGTGCATTCACCCGTGCCCGGCCTGGTGCACCGCTACCCTGACCGCGTGCTGATGCTGGTCACCACTCAGTGCGCCAGCTATTGCCGCTTCTGTACCCGCAGCCGCCTGGTGGGGGATGCCCATGCCCAGTTCGGCTCGGCCCAGTACGAGCAGCAACTGGCCTACATCGCCGCCACGCCGCAGATTCGCGATGTGCTCGTTTCCGGCGGCGACCCGCTGATGCTTTCGCAGCGCGTGCTGGAGTCGTTGCTGCGGCAGTTGCGGGCCATCCCTCACGTGGAGGTGATCCGCCTTGGCACCCGCGTGCCGGTCTTCCTGCCGCAGCGGATCACCGCTGACCTGGTGGCCATGCTGCGGCGCTACCATCCGCTGTGGATGAACATCCACTTCAACCACCCGCGGGAGATCACGCCGGAAGTGCAAACGGCGCTGGCCCGCCTGGCCGATGCGGGCATCCCCCTGGGCAGCCAGACAGTCCTGCTGGCCGGCATCAACGACTGCCCCAGCGTGATGAAGGCCCTGCTGCACGAGCTGGTGAAAAACCGCGTGCGTCCCTACTACCTCTACCAGTGCGATCTGGTCGCCGGAGCCGGTCACTTCCGCACGCCGGTGTCCAAAGGGATCGAGATCATGGAGGCGCTGCGCGGGCACACCTCGGGCTTCGCCATCCCTGCCTACGTGATCGACGCGCCGGAGGGTGGCGGCAAGGTGCCCATCCTGCCCAACTACCTGCTCAGCATGTCCGATAGCCGCGTCGTCGTGCGCAACTACGAGGGCTTCGTCAGCACCTACGTCCAGCCTACCGAGTACCGCACCCATGATCCGCGGACGTGTGCTTACTGTCAGGCCCACTGCGGCGAGGAGGAGCAGGAAGGGGTGGCCGGTCTGCTGGCCGGGCACAGCCAGCACATCACCCCCAAAGGGTGGAACACCCAGCACCAGAAGGCGGCCATACCGGTGATGGCCCCTATGCGGCTGCCGGCGATGGAGGCCGCCTTGCTGCAGCGAGACTGCTCAGACAGAGCGGAGAGGATACGATGACCGCGTGGCGGGTGGCTTTGCTCTACAATCTGAAGGCCAACGTGCCCCTGGACACCGGCGCGCCCGACGATGCCCTGGCCGAATACGATTCCGTGGAGACGGTGCAAGGTCTCGAGGACGCCCTCCGAGCCGGCGGCCATCAGGTCATCCCCCTGGAGGCGGACGAGACCCTGCTAGACACCATCCGCCAGGCTGCTCCGGACATCTGCTTCAACATCGCCGAGGGGCTGCGGGGCGATGCCCGCGAGGCCCAGGTGCCGGCTTTGCTGGAGATGCTGGGCATTCCCTACACCGGCTCCCAGGTCCTGGCCCATGCCCTTTCCCTGGACAAGGCGGCGACCAAGCGCATCTGGCGCGACGTGGGACTGCCCACAGCGCCCTTCCAGGTCTTCCAGCGCCAGGATGAGCCGCTGCTCCCCGGGCTGGCTTTTCCTCTCTTCGTCAAGCCGCTGCGCGAAGGGTCGGGCATGGGCATCAACAGCCGCTCAGTGGTCGGAGATGAACGGGCCCTGCGCGAGCAGGCGCGCTGGGTGATCCGCACCTACCGCCAGCCGGCGCTGGTGGAGGCCTTCCTGAGCGGTCGGGAGTTCACCGTGGGCATCCTCGGCAATACCCTGGCGCCGGGCGAGCGCCCGCCGGCGGCGTTGTACGATGAGCGCGGCTTCCACACCCTCCCGCTGCTGGAGATTGACGTCAGTCCCGTCGCCGAGGCCGGTGGGCTTTACACCAGTCACGTCAAGTCCGATCACCCCCTGGCGCCCAACTACCTGTGTCCGGCGCCTGTGGATGACGCGCTGGCCCAGGAGTTGCGGCGGCTGGCCGTGGCTGCTTTCGAGGCCATCGGCGCTCTGGATGTGGCCCGCGTGGACTTCCGGATGGGGAGCGACGGCCAGCCGTACCTGCTGGAGATCAACACCCTGCCGGGTTTGAACCCCACCTACAGTGACATCGTCATGGCTGCCCGAGCCGAGGGGATGAGCTACACGACCCTGGTCAACGAGATCTTGCATCTGGCCGCCAGGCGCTATGGACTCAGGGATGGACTCGCCGATGGCTGACGAGCTCAACGTTGCCGTGCTGTTCAACGACAGCGGGGGGCTGATCAAGGGCGAGGCCCGGGACATGCTGGCCGAGCGGGGCGTGGTCGCCTGTGCTCAGGCGGTAGCCGCCGCGCTGCCGGCCGCCGGCTATCCCGCAACCCTGGTGCCGCTCCAGGCCGACGTGGAACAGGTGCTGGCTCCCTATTCCCCGCGGGAATGGGTCATCTTCAACCTGGCCGAGGGGTTGGAAGGGCGGTTATTCGAGGAAGCCCGCATCGCCTGGGCCCTGGAGGCCATGGGCTATCGCTTCACCGGCGCCGGCGGCGACGCCCTGGCCCGTTCCATCCACAAGGCCCAGGCCAAGGTCTGCCTGGCCGCGGCGGGCATACCGACGCCGCCCTGGCGCCTCTTCCGTCACCCGGACGAGGTCGCGGCGGGCCATCCGGCTGGGGCTGCGGCCTTGCCCTTCCCCCTCATCGTCAAGCCGCTGGCCGAGGATGCCAGCCTGGCCATAGGCCCCGAGGCCGTGGTGCACACGCCCCAGGCCCTGCGAGAGCGGGTGGACTACGTGGTCTCGCGCTACCGGCAGGCCGCGCTGGCCGAGCAGTTCATTGCCGGCAGGGAGTTCAACATCTCCCTGTGGGGCGACCCGGTGCAGGTGTTGCCCCTGGCCGAGGTGGACTTCGCTGCTTTCGCCGATCCCTGCCAGCGCATCGTCTCCTTCGACGCCAAGTGGGAAGCGGACTCCTTCGCCTACCACCATACACCGGTCGTGTGTCCGGCCGCCGTCGCCCCGGCGTTGGAAAGCGCCATCGCTGCGGTCGCACGCCAGGCCTGGGCGGCCCTTGGCTGCCGCGGCTACGCCCGCGTGGACATACGCCTGGCCGAGGACGGCACGCCCTATGTCCTGGAAGTCAACTGCAACCCGGACATCTCCCCCGATGCTGGCTTCTTCCGGGCGGCGCAAACGGCCGGGTACGACTACGCCGGGATGGTCACCCGCATCCTGGAATTTGCCCTGAATACGAGAGATGAGTATAATGATTGTAGAGGCAGATGAGCGAGACGGCTCAGACATATGGAACCTTACGGCCGCCGCTGGCGTCTTCAAAGCGGTGGAGATTGCCTGTGTGGAGGAGTTGTGGAACGCCTATCGGCAGCAGGGCGAGGCCAGTGGCTACGTCTTCCTGGTCTATCGAGACGGGGAACAGGTGTTGGGCTACGCCTGCTTCGGCCCGCATTCCTTGACCGAAGGCACCTTCGATCTGTACTGGATCGCCGTAGATCCGCAGGCGCGAGGACGGGGCATTGCGCACGCCCTGATAGCGCAGGCGGAAGATGAGGTGCGCGCCCGCGGCGGCCGGCTGCTGGTAGTGGAAACCTCCAGCACGCCCGGCTACGTGCCAGCGTGCCACCTCTACGAATCGTGTGGCTATCACCAGGAGGCTTTGGTGCACGACTTCTACGCCCCGGGGGATGATCTGGTCATTTACACCCGCCTGCTGGCGCCAGTGGGCGAAGTCTCTGCTCGTCTCTGCAGCGCTATGCCAGATTTGTAACGCGCTGTTGCAGCACTGTGATGTGCTTGCCATACGCCTGTAACAGCGGTGTGCTATCATCAGTAGATCCAAGAAGCTCGCGGTGGACTGC
>JACNHM010000628.1 GCA_014383605.1 Chloroflexota bacterium | reverse complement strand
TCCAGAGCATCGAAGCGGAAGAGGTCGTTGAGAAAGACGTTGCCGTGCTTCAGCTCCGGCTCCACGTGGGTTACCCGCAGCACCCGCCGCACGTGATGGCGGTCGAAGCCCACCTGCACGAAGGTGCGAACGGCGTGGGTGATCAGCCGCTTGGTGGCTTCGAAGCGCACGTCCATGTCCATGAGCGCCAGCAGGCAGAGGGTGTCCACGGCCGCCGCCGGGCTCTCGGCGTGGATCGTCGAGAGGCCCGGATGGTCGGACATCTGCGCCCGCAGCAGCCACACCGCCGCCTGGCCCGTGCGCACCTCGCCGACGACGAGCCACTCCGGGCTCTGGCGCATGGCCGTGGTCACCAGCGCCCCCAGGGGCACGCCGTACTTGCCCTCCACGCTGGGTGGGCGGGCCTCCATGGAGACCACGTGGGGATGGGCGATGAAGATCTCCGCCGGGTCCTCGATGAGCACGATGCGGGCGTCGGGGGCGATGTAGTTGCAGAGGGCGCTCAGGAAGGTGGTCTTGCCCGACGCCGTGCCCCCGGCGATCATCACCCGCCCCTCGTTGCCGGCGATGAGGCCGGCCAGGAAGTCCATGATCTCCTCGTTGGCCATGCCCCAGGCCAGGATCTGCTGCGGCGTCACCGGCCGCTCCTCGTAGAGGCGGATGTTGATAATGGGAAACTGCCCATTGGCGATGGGCAGGCCGACGATGTTCACCCGGGCGCCGGCCGGCAGCCGTATGCTGCGGGGCAGCTTGGCCGAGACGACGGGGTTGGCCTCCGACAGCGCCTTGGCCTGCGGCCCCAGCAGCTTGTCGATCACCAGGCGCACCTCGGCCGCCGTGGGTCGCGCCTCCACCGGCTGGCTGCGCCGTGCGCTGCGGGGCATAACCCACAGCGTGCCGTCCTGGTTGACCATGATCTCCGAGACGTCTGTTCGGGCCGGCGGCAGCAGGTCTTCCAGGAAGCCCAGCCCCAACGCCTGATGGGTGATGCGCTGGATCAGCACCCCCTCCTGCGCCTGATTGAAGGCGGTCATCAGGTCTCGCTTGCGCAGCTCGCCGCGGGTGATCACGGCGATGCGCTCGCCGATCTGCCGCCGCACCGCTTCCGTCGGAGCCAGGATCTCGTCGGGAGAGAACTCCGTGTTGGCCCGCTGGATCACAGCAGCGATGATCTGCGCCAGGAGCGTCTCGTCCACGATGGGCACGGCCGCGCCCTCGCCCAGGTAGCGCCGGATGCCCGGCGCCGGTGTTGTTGTTGGTCCGTTCATACTCACCTCCACTCGCCTAGCCTATCGCTTATCGCTTCGTCAGCCTGCGGTTGGCGATCAGCGATCGGCGATAAGCGATCAGCGAATCTTGATCCTGGGCCACCAACTCCACCGCGTCGCCTTGGCCGCCCCGCCCGGCAACACCTTGCCGTAGAAGTGATCCACCAACGTGTTGATGCCTCGGGTGAACTCCTCCTGCCGGCGATAGGGCAGATGTCCCCGGTTCTGCAGGGGTCGCACCTGCGGATCGTGGGGGATGGAGGCGATCACCGGCGGCGCCCAACCGCTCAGATTGTCGGCCAGGATCTGCTGGATGGCCGCCGCCGGCATGTTGTCCTCCCGCCGCTGGTCGTTGAGCACCATGTAGATGGCCTCGCGGGGGATGCGGTAGCGGGCATCGAGACGGCTGGTGAGCATCTCCAGCTGGCGCACCAGCTTGACCGCATCGGAGATGTTGGGCGTGGCCACCACCAGCACCGTGTTGGCCCGCGTCAAGGGCTGCAGGCTCCACTCGTTGTAGGTGGGCGGCAAGTCCAAGACGATGGCCGCGTAGGGCGGGTGATGGACGCGGGCAGCGTCGATGAGGCGGGCGATGGCCCCCTCGTGCGTGTCCGGGTCTCGCCCGGCCACGTCGGCGGCCAGGCCGGGATCGTTGGGCGAGAGCACCACGTCCAGGCCGTGGTAGGTCTGGATAGCGCTGGCGAAGGCGTCCCGCGTGGGGCGCTGGTAGAAGTAGGACGAGTTGGGAGCGTTGGGCAGCCCCAGGTAGACGCCGATGTCGTCGGGCACGTCGAAGCCCATCAGACAGGTGCGGATGCCGGCCAGCGACAGAGCGTAGGCGAGGTTGCAGGCCAGCGTGGTCTTGCCCGTGCCGCCCTTGATGGAGACGATGGCGAAGACCTGAGTGCCGCCCACAGCAGCGCCGCCGCCTTCCCGGCCTGCTTTGTGGCGAGGAATGGCTGCCTCCATCGCCCCCCTGGGCGAAAGGGCCTGGCGGGAGGCCCGCTCGGAGACGCCGATCTCGTGCAGCCGCTTGAGCAGTTCGCCCGCACCGGCGGGCTTCAGGAGCACCTCCCGCACCTGGGCCAGTTGCCGCACCTGCCCCTGCATGTCCCGCAGACCGGAGGGCAGCAGCACCACGGCCACCGCCGGGGCGATCTTGTGGGTCAGGAACTCGATGATGCCCTGCTCGCCCTGCTCCAGCAGCAGCTCGGCGTCGATGATGGCCACCTCCGAGGCGGTGTCTCGGAGCCCGTCCTCTAGCCCGCTGAGGGTGGTGGCCACGCCGGCCACGGAGAAACGGGCCTGGTCGCCCAGCAGAGCCGAATAGAGCGGCATCAGCTCCGTTTGGGAGACGGAGGATAGCAATACGCGCAGCGCTCCACTGGTCATGGGGTCACCTCCAGGGTGATGGGCAGCGTGGTGGTCAGCGCCTGGGCCTGGAAGTACATGGTCTCGTACACCTTCAGCAGGTCGGCGCCATCGGGCGGGATGGTGTAGTCGGCCTCCAGAGGATCGAGCAGCAGGTAGATGCGGCCGTAGGTGTCCAGCAGCGGCAGCAGTTCCGCCGGGCTCATCTCCGGCCCGCCGGGGGCGATGGGCTGCGGGGCCAGGGGCACGTCCAGCAGGACGACGCCTGACTCCTGCGAGCGCTCGGAGGTGAAGGCCGGCATCAGCTCGCCCTCCTGGCCGGGCATGGCCTCCTGGTAGCGGAAGGACTGCGGCACCAGGAGCACCCGCAGGTTGGGCACGGTGACCATGGCCACCGGCGATGGCACGAGCTGCTCCTCAGCCTCTTCCACCTGGCCGAAGGGCGAGGCGAAGGTGTAGGGCAACGAGAGGGTCTGGGGATCGATGAGCCCGACGACGGTGACGCGGTCGCCGTTCTGCAGCATCCCGGCCAGGCCGCTGGCGCGGTTGACCCGCACGGCGACGGCCCGGTGGTCGGGGGCCAGCGAGGCAGCGATGGCCGAGAGGGCAGCCGGGCCCACCATGTCGGCGGTGATCTGGTCGCCGGGCAAGCGCCCGACGGTCACCGTCTGGCCAACGATGTCGGCCGGATCGGTGAAGGCGCCGGGCAGGATGGCCGCTTTGGGCAATTCCTTGAGCACCACGGCGCTGGCGTCCAGCCGGCTGCCCGGTTGCAGGGGCCGGTTGACCACGAGCACCGGCTCGGTGGCCCGAGCGGCGTTGAGAAACGAGAGCACCAGCAGGAAGATGATGACGGGGATGCCGATCATCAGCGCGGTGCGCGACAGTTTGGACTTGAACACGGTTTACCTCCAGTATAGTGATTAGTGATCGGTGATCAGGGATCAGGAATCCTGATCACTGATACCCGAGACCTGATACCTGACACACAGGGAACGACCGGGCTGTCCGGGCCAGAGGCCGCGGGAGCCCGCAGGGTGGGGCCTTGCGGGGCGCGTGGGCCGCGCCCCCTCTCAGGGGCATGTGAGTGGTGTGACCATAGCAGGGCCTCCTTGTGGATCAATCCCTGCCATCTCCCCCGGCCAGCGCCGAGAGAGTGGCGTCAGGTTGTGATAGGCCAGGCTAACGCCCCTCGATAAACTCGGGATGAGCCCCGGCCTTAACGAACCCATACGGGCTCGAAGTCGTTGAAGCCGTTCTGGGATAGGTTGCGTTGTTCGCCTCCATCGGCGTTCATCACCCAGATCTGCTTGTTCCCCGTGCGGCTGGACCAGAAGGCGATGCGCCTGCCGTCCGGCGACCAGGTGGGGAACTTGTCCCAGGCCTGCGTCTGGTCGTAGGTCAGGCGGCGCAGCCCGTCCCCGTTGGAGCGGATGACGTAGATCTCGTCGCCCGCCCCGCTCTCGTTGCTCACGAAGGCGATGCGGTCGTCCACCGGTGACCAGGCCGGGTCGTAGGCGATGCCGCGGCCCGTCTTGCTCACCTCCCACGATCCCCCCGACTGCGGAAACGCCACGTGGAGCTGGGCGTCCGGCCCCACGAAGACCCGGGTGTTGCCGTCCGGCGACCACGCCTGCGCTTGCAAGGCCCGGTCGTAGGCCGCCGGATCGGGGCAGGGCCGCTGGTTGCTGCCATCGGCATCCATCATCCAGACGGCCGGGCCGGAGAACCAGCTCATCCCCTCCCGGTCGGTCAGGAAGAGGATCTTGCCCTTGAGCGTCAGCGGCGTTGCCGTCGGTGGCCGCCTGGTCGCCGTCGGCGTCACTGTCGGCGTCGGGCATCTCCCGCCAGGGCAGGGTGTGGCCGTCGGCGTCACCGTGGCCGTCCCTGTGGGCCGCGGCGTGCCGTACCAGGCGTCCGTGGGCGTCGGCAGCGGCGTGGCCGTGGCGCTGGGAGCCACGGTGGGCACCTCGGCCACGGGGATGCGGGCCGGGCCGCAGGC
>JACNHM010000303.1 GCA_014383605.1 Chloroflexota bacterium | reverse complement strand
GGCGACTGCGCGGCGGTAGCGGGCGGAATCGCCAGACAGGCCAAGATGAACAGGATGGCGAACAGCAAAAGCAATTTTCTCATACGTAAAAACTCCTCAGTTTCTCTCTTGTTTCCTCCAAGCTAATGCGTGGCACCTCAGCAGCCCCAACTGCTGGACGGCAGACTTCCGAAGTCTATTTTCAGACACCCTCTCAAGGCATCAAGCTCTCTCCAATTCGAGGGAGGCGAACGCCTGCCGAGCCTGGGTCAACTGATCGCGACGGATGGCGGCCAGGAGGTCCAACACTTGAAATATACGCTCGTCATTAACTCGATATTGGATTCTCATCCCCTCCCGCCGACCAGCCACCAGGTTCGCGTCCCTCAGCGCCGCCAGGTGCTGGGAGACGTTGGCTTGACTCGCCTCCAACTCTGGTTCCATCTCACAGACACACCTCTCCCCTTCCCGCAACATCTCCAGAATGGCAATGCGAGTGGGATGAGCCAACGCCTTGGCAGTCTTGGCCTGCAACCTGTAAGCATGAGTATCCATCATATTCCACCTGTCTCTTCTCAACCATATTAGAATAATCGAATATAATTATAGCCAATCTCACAGGTTTGTCAAATCAAAAGCCCCTCGCCTGCTGAATCGCATTTGAGGGGCCTATGTCTCTGACCGGCCAGCTTAGCCACCTGCTACCGGCAGGGTGAAGGTGAAAACAGTGCTGCGCTGTTCTCCGGCAGAGGCATGGCATCAGTGGCCCTAACCTCAAATCCATTCCTTCGATACGCCTGCGGCTACTCAGGACAAGCTTGCGCAGTCTGGCCTTTGAACTGGCTCATGTACAGATGGTGGTAGAACCCGCGTTGCGCCATCAGCGAATCGTGGGTACCCCGCTCGATGATCCGTCCGTTGTCTATTACCAGCACCAGGTCGGCGTTGCGGATGGTGCTCAGACGATGCGCGATCACAAAGCTCGTGCGGCCCGCCATCAGAGTGCGCAACGCCTCCTGAAGTTGGGACTCGGTGCGGGTGTCCACGTTGCTGGTGGCTTCGTCGAGGATGAGGATACGCGGGTCGGCCAGGAGCGCGCGGGCAATGGCCAGCAGTTGGCGTTGCCCCTGGCTCAGGTTGCTGGCGCGTTCGGATAGCCGGGTCTGATACCCTTCAGGCAGCCGCCGGATGAACTGGTCTGCGTTGGCCAAACGGGCCGCGGCGATACATTCCTCCTCTGAGGCCTCCAATCGCCCGTAGCGTATATTCTCCAGCGCCGTCGCGGAGAACAAAAAGTTGTCCTGCAGCACGATGCCCAGTTGCCGGCGCAGGGAGTCTTGCTCGAGATCACGGATCTCGTGCCCGTCAATCCAGATGCTGCCTTCGTCAATGTCGTAGAAACGGGTCAGCAGGCTCACGATGGTCGTCTTACCCGCACCGGTAGGCCCCACGAGCGCGACCACCTGTCCTGGCTCCAGGCTCAGGCTGACGTCTTTGAGCACCGGCACGTTCGGCTCGTAGGCAAAGCTGACGTGATCGAACGCCACGCGGCCCGCGAAACGATCCAGCGCGACGGCGTCGGGCCTGTCGCGCACCGTGGGTTGCTGATCCAGGATCTCAAAGACTCGCTCCGCGCCGGCCAGGGCCGACTGAATAGAGTTGTACAGGTCGGCCAGGGTAAACAGCGGCTCGAAAAAGCGACGCGCATAGAGGATGAACGTGGCGATGACACCCACGCTGACCAGGCCCTGCAGCGCCAGCCAGCCTCCCAGACCGGCGATGATGGCGATGTCTATGTTGCCAAAGACCATCAGCAGGGGTCGCAAGATCATCATCAGGGACTGCGCCCGGATGGTCGCATCGCGCGCCGCAACGTTGGCCTGATCGAACTCGGCAATGATCGCTCCCTGGCGCCTGAAAGCCTGCACGACGCGCGCGCCGCTGATATTCTCCTCCATCACCATATTCAGCTTGCCCAGATTGGCCTGCACCTGCCGAAATCCCCGCCGGGTGCCTCCGCCAACGCGGGCAGTGAGCCACAACATAATGGGTAGAATGGCCAGGGCTCCCAAAGCCAGCCAGGCGTTCAGGGCCAACATGACGATGGCGATGCCCGCCAGGGTCAGCAGGCTGGCCACCAAATCGATGATGCTCTGCGAAAGCACCCGGTTGATGGCGTCGATGTCGTTGGTCAGGCGGCTCATCAGCTCGCCGGTGGAGCGCCGGTCGAAGAAACGGAGCGACAAGGTCTGCAGGTGCTCGAACAGGTCGCGCCTCAAGGCCCGCAACACGTTCTGAGTGACCGCCACGATGGTGTAGCTCTGCCCGAACTGCGTGAACCAGGCCGCGGCGTAGCTGGCCAACAGGAGCAGGCTGATGCGCAGCAGGCCGTCGAGGTCCCGGGGGCCGATGAAGCGATCGATGGCCACGCCTAACAGTAAGGGGCCTAACAGTTCCAACCCCGTGTTCAGGACCACCAGAACCATGACCACGGTCAGGTTCAAGGCTTGAGGCCGCAGGTAAGCGGCCAGCCTGCCGAGGGTTGCCCGCGAGTTACGCGCTTTTTCGACAGCTCCACCTGCCCCTCTCATCATGCCCGGCCCGCGCCCCATGCCGGGGGCTTGCGCCATACCGGGCTGGCCGGCGGCCTTGGGCTCCGTTGGGGAGCCCATGCCTGCCCCAGCCAGGCCCTCGCCGTTGCGTTGCTTATCCTTCATAGGAACCTCCTCCCTCGTGATTGCCAAGCTGCGATTGGTAGATTTCGCGATAGATGGGGCTGGAGGCCATCAACTCACGATGTGTTCCGCTCGCCGCGATCCGGCCACGATCGAGCACGACGATTTTGTCGGCGTTCATAATGGTACTGATCCGCTGGGCCACGACCAATCGCGTATGGTCGGCCATAAAGCGATCAAGCGCCGACAGAATCTTGCCCTCTGTTTCCACATCCACCGAACTGGTCGCATCGTCCATAATCAGCACACGGGGCCGGGCCAGCAGGGCGCGGGCGATGGCGATGCGCTGTTTTTGCCCCCCCGAGAGGTTCACGCCGCGCTGTCCGATTAAGGTGTCGTAGCTGGCCGGAAAACTCATGATAAAGTCGTGCGCCTGGGCCGCCTGGGCTGCGGCCACCGCCTCTTCATCGGTGGCATCAGGGCGTCCATAGCGGATGTTGTCACGTATAGTCCCGGTGAAGAGCACCGTTTCCTGGAGGACGGTGCCTACCTGGGCGCGCAACGAGTCCAGCGTGACGTCACGCACGTCAACCCCATCGAGCGTCACACGCCCCTCGCTCACGTCGTAGAAGCGCGGGACGAGGTTGATCAGGGTGCTCTTGCCGGCGCCGGTGGCTCCTACGAGGGCCACCGTTTCCCCCGGCTCGGCTATCAGGTTGATGCCTTCAAGCACCGGGTTCTCGTCGCGCTCACCGTAGGTGAAGACCACGTTCTCCAGAGCCACCCGCCCTTTGATCGCTGGAAGCGCTTCCGCGCGGGCCTCGTCCACCACCTTCGGCTCGGTATCCAGCACTTCGAAAATGCGCTGGGTCGAAGCGTCGGCGGAGGAGATGAAACCCACGCTCAGGCTCAACATGACCAACGGCATCATGACCCACCACACATAGTTGCTCAGGGCGACGAGCTCGCCCACGCTGAGGGTGCCTTCCACAACCTGGACGCCGCCGAACCACACCACGGCGACAAGACCCAGATTGACCAACAGGCGCAGGGTGGGAGACAGGACCGCCAGCATGCGCTCCACCCGAATCGCGCGGCCCATGAGGTCCACGTTGGCCGCATCGAAGCGCCTGTTCTCATGCCCGGTTCGCACGAAAGCCTTAACCACGCGTACCCCGGCCAGGTTTTCTTGCAAGATCGTGTTGAGACGGTCCAGATGGCGCTGTACCTGCATGAACAGCGGCTGTGCTTTGCTGGCATAGAACATGAACACAACGATGGTGATGGGCATCAGCACCAACATGAGCAAACCAAGCTGCCAGTTGGTCAGGAACACCAGGATCAGGCTGCCCAGAATCATCAGCGGCGCGCGCACGAATGAGCGCATGGTCATCCAGATGAACTGCGCGACCTGGGAGATGTCGCTGGTCAGGCGCGTGACGAGTTGCCCGGTCTGCAAGCGCTCCAGATTGGCGAAGGAGAAGGACTGGATGTGGACGAAAAGCTCGCGGCGCACGTCGGCGGCAGCCATCTGCGACACACGCACAGCAAAGATCATGCTGCCGACCGTGCCGGCGGCACTGACCAGGGTGAGGCCGATCATGATCAGCGAGACGTTCAGAATTGCCCCCATGTCGCGCTGCTGGATGCCGGTGTTGATAATGGTCTGCACCAGGCGTGGCAGGGCCAGGTCAACCGCGACGACGACCGCCAGCAGCAGCAAACCCAGAACGGCCAGGCGGCCGTAGGGTTTCACAAAATGCCATAGACGTGCAATGGATTTCATGCTTGTTCTGACTCCTCTCTTTTTTGCTATGATTTATTTCTCTGATTCCGGGTCAAATCCGGCGGGCAGTGATACGGATGGCTGTACCTGTGCTTCCCCCAACCACCGTCAGGAGGTCTGGCCCTTCCCTCTCCGCAGCCCGTTGGAAATGCTCCACGCCCAAAAACAGGCGTTGCCGCTCCGGCGGAGCCGCCAGAATGG
>JACNHM010000627.1 GCA_014383605.1 Chloroflexota bacterium | reverse complement strand
TAAAGTGCACGATCGAGCCGATAGAGCTCATTTCGGTCGTCTAAATACAACATGTCGTGGTTGAAAAAACACACCACTAGATGTAGCGGTTGGGCTGTTGCCCGACTAGAAAAGACTGCAGAGTCCCTGCTAAAGCTTCTGAAGATGAGGTTAAGTTGCTCTCAGCACCGCCTGTCGGAACTCCTCCAACCGCTGCATCAAGACCGGATCTTCGATGCTGATCCACGCCAGCGGGCAGGCAGCGTAGAAGGCGGTGAACCGTTCGACGCAGCGGGCCACCCAGTCGTGCAGCGATTCGGGCGGGACCTCACCGCTAAAGGTGTACAGGCCACCGATATGCTCACAGCGCGGGAAGGGAGGCGGTCCCTCAGGCCACCGGTCTCCTTCGGTCAGGGGAAACCCGCAGACCATGCCCCGCTTCTGCAGGAACTCCTTCGCCGCGACCAGGGTGTCTTTTTCGGGCATGATCAGGGCCGCCGACTGGCGCAAGGCATAAGGCCGGCTGGCGACGGGCTCCTCCTGGTAGGGCAGGCGGGCGAAACTGGGCATCCCGGGCGGAAACCGCAGCGGCGATAGCCAGAAGGCCGGGTTGGTGATGGAGGGGCCGCGCACGGGGGAGGGATGGCACAAGCAGACGTTGGATCCCTCCAGGCGGCGGTCCATGTCGTCCAGCCAGCCCTCACAATCTTCCTGGACAAAGAGGTCATGGTCAATGAACCACAACCCGGCACGGTCGCCCAATAGCTCGCGGGCCACGGCCTCCCGCACGCGCCAGTCCTCGCCGCCGCGATGCGGCGGATAGGGCAGTTCCTGCACCACGGGTGGCAGGTGGGCTCGGAAACGCTCCTTCTGCTCCTCTGGCTTTCCGACCTGGACGACATAGATATTCCGATCCGCGGTGTAGTAGGCCAGGTTGTGCAGGCAGGCCAGCCCCAGGCAGTTGGACCACCAGGAAATGACGACCAAATCGCTTCTCATGCTTCTGATGCTCCTACGTTCTCAGACTTCATAGGCCACCGCAACTCAGAGTGCCTCGAAAGCGATCCAGCGGCCGCTATCCTGCAGAGACAGCGGGGCGCTTCGGACAAGTCGGACGAAGCGGTAATCGGAGTATCGCTGGCGCATCTCGTGCAGGGAGTCGGGGTGGAAGAAGCGCATGTCCTCACCCCGGTAGGCGCAACAACTCTCGTAGGCCTCGTCCCCGACCAGCTTCTCGTGCGGCTGTCTCACCAGGGGGGCCAGGCTTCGCCGCCGCCCCCGCAGTTGCCTGATCTTGCTCTGCATGGAACAGTCGTTGACGGAAAGGGGCAGGCTCTCATTCTGAACCTTTTTCATCACCGCCAGCGTGAGGGCGCGGCTCTCGGGGTTGATCTCGCTGCGGTGCCCATCTGCGGTGATGATGGCCCGCCGTGCGCCGGCCATGGAAGCTGAGTTGGTGCCTGGCTCGTATATGAGTTCGTGCAGGTTGAGGAATCTGACGCCCAGCGCGGACCATTCTTCCAGACAGGAGAGGAGTTTAGCGCCCTGCTCGGGTATAGCCGGGATCTCGATCGTCAGGTTGGGAATGAACCGCGCTGCTGCCGCCAGGTTCCTCATGACCACAGGATGATCGTAACCTGTGGCCGCCATGTTGAAGCGGATCTCGTCAACGCCCAGTTCCGCCAACCGCCGAAGGTTCTCCTCGTGAGCTAACAGGCCGTTGGTGTAGACCCAGTAGTAGTTGTCGGGCCAGCGGCTTGTGAACCAGGCGACCCAGGCAAACAACCCCGGTGTATCCACAAAGGGCTCGCCGCCGGAGAAGCTGATACCGGTGACGTGCGTCCTGGCGTGGTTCTCGGCGATGTGCTCGGGCGTCGTGCCAAAGACCGAACCGGCGTAGTCCTTGGGAATGGCATGCGGGCTGTAGCAGAACGGGCAATCGAGGTTGCACCGCATGGTCGTGAAAATGCAATCCCAGGCGCCCTCCTTACAGGCCTGGCAGCCAGGGGAGAGGTCGCCGAGATACATGATCTCTCCTTCCGCTTCGATGTGGATGGCGGGGATTTGCCGCCGGGCCTTGGATACATGCGCTTCCCAGGTCGGCCGAAACGCGTCGAGGTTGGATCTCTTCGGCTGGAGACGGCTCACCTCTTCATAGATCGCTCTCAGGGGTGCGGGCATCGTTTCTGTTACAGTTAGCATGATCGCTTACCGTTCTATGGTTGTCAAAACGTTCGCAACAGTTGCGCCTCTTGTGGGTGCGCTCCCTGTCCCCGCCAGATTCCGTCCCCGGCCATGATATACCACAACAGGATGCGGGCCGTGATCTCCCGGTTCATGTAGCAACGGGGGCTCAATCCCTCGGGAGTGCTTGCTTCAGAAGCAAGAGAGCGGGGGTAACAATCGCCAGCACAATGCCAATAGCAGAAGCATTCCCGGCACGTGGCCCGCTTTTCCTCCAAGCAGGTCAGGAGCGCATCCCGCGCCTGGTTGTCCACGGTGATCTGAGAGCCGACGACGCGACCTACTGTGGACATCTCTGCCAGTAGATGGCTCTCGCTGGCGATCTCGTAGCAAGTCACCAGTCTCCCAGTAGCGTTGACAATGAGCGCAGCATAAGGCGCGGTGCAAAAGGTCCGGGTTAGCAACCAGGGGCGGGCGCCGGAGTAAGTCAGTCGTCTACCGGCCCGGTGGGCAGTCTCAAAAGCATCCATGAAAGCGTCTGCGAAGGTTTCGCTTTCCTCCTGAGTAGGTCCTTGATGTTCACCCCGCCGGATATTGAAGGCCGGCTCCACCTGCATGACCCGGCACCCGGTCTCCTCGCAGATGAAGCGCACGTCTTCCGGCAGCCGTCCCCGCCAGGGAACCGTGGCCGTCATGCGGATGCCGTAGGAGAAGCGTGCCTTGTCCAGAGCCTCTATGGTGCGCATCACGGCCTTGAACGACCCCCAGCCGGAGGCAAACGGCCTCTGGCGGTCTTGGGTCTCTTGAGCTCCGTCGAAGGAGATGCTGAGCTCATCCAAATTGTGAAGGATCCACTCCCGCTGGTGCGCTGTCCAGACGCCGTTAGTGACCATGGAGATGCGACAGGGCAGGTCTTTGCTTCGGGCGTAGGCCGTTGCCTTGCACAAGACCTCCCAGGCCTGGACAGGCTCTCCGCCCCCGTGAAAGGTCAGTTCGAAGTGCGGCCGGCCCAGTTCCCTGGCATTCTGGCAAGCGTGATCAATCGCTACACGAGCCAGTTCGGAGGGAAGATCCTGAACAGTCCCCTCCCCGCCGCTGGCATAGCAGTAGGTGCAGCGCAGGTTACAGCGATTGGTCAGCAGCAGCACGGCGGTGGTGGGGCGGTACGAAAGGTCCGGTGGTGGCGGTGGCGACGGATCCGGCTTCAGAAAGCCGATGGTTCGCAGGAAGGTCATCACCTCCTCCGGCGGTGGCACGCCAGTATCGGAGAAGGACTCCTGCTGCCTTGCCAGTCTCAACACCAGGTCGGCCATGGCCCGGTTTCCCACGCAGGCCAATCGCAGCAACGGCCGGTAGAGGATGAGCTTATCCTCTGCGGGAATAGAGAAGATTTCCATCCGTTTTCCCTCTGTGTAACCGCAACCTGCTCCACGGCGCGACCGACCTGGCTCAACAAGGGTACCAGTAATGAATCCCTTGACTGTCACAGGAGCAATGCCCGACGCAACTGCACGCCGGCGGCACGCTCACACAGTTGCAGGTGCAGGTCCACCCCGGTGGTATGGGAGATCCGCAGGGCATAGTGCGGGTTTCACCGCCTGGACCTGCGAAATTGATCCCGGTATCGCCTGGTGGAACCTCGCCCACATCGCCTGGCAGCGGCACGGTCACGCAGTCGCAGACACACACCGCGCCGGGCGGGATAGGCGACCCGCAAGGTAGCGTCCAGGTCTTGCCCTCGATCGTAACACTCACCCCTTCTTGGCCTGCCGGGATTGGGTCTGGGGAAGCAACCAAGATGACCACCCAAATAGGATCGCCCAGCCAGGTGCCATCGGCCAACTGTAGACGCCAATCGCCCCGGTAGATACCCGGCTCGGTGGGAGCCACCATCTCCACGCTGACGTTGCCACTCTCTCCGGGGGCGATGTCAGCCACGGGAACTGAGTGTGGAGCCCCCATTTGCTCGCCCTTGACAAAGCGAAGGGTCCCCCCGTCGCCCCAAGCGACGGTGCCACAATTAGACTCGTTGCACAATAAGACAGGAAAAGGGGAGGATAGAGTCTTTAGAACTGGTTCCCGGTCTATATGACCGAAGCCGCTGCCACCCGTCGTGCAATACGCGGGTTGACAATGGCAACGACAGCACGAAAGGCGTCATCATAGCTGTCAAGCGCGTGCCGAAAGCGGTGAGATAGGACCTTGAAGTGCTTGAGTTCGGCTAGCGTGTTCTCAACCACAATGCGCTCGCTCGACAACTCTCGATTAGCCAGTTTCTCATCCTCAGTCAAGGGATGGTTACGCCTGGCTTTGTGAGGGACAAAGACATTGTGATCAGGCAACTCTTTATGCAAACCTTGATAACCAGAGTCTCCCCCGGCTGTGGCCTCTTTTGGGATTTTCTCAGCCGTCCCGGATTGTCGAAAGTGTTCCAGGTCATGCACTGCGCCGGGCGTGGACGCACTGACGTCGCGGATCT
>JACNHM010000626.1 GCA_014383605.1 Chloroflexota bacterium | reverse complement strand
CAATAAGCCCAAAGTGGCGGTGATCAGCATCGCCGATCTGCGTTTGCTGGAAGATCTGGAAGATGCCCAGGCGGTGCGCGAGGCGCTGGCAGAGTATCGAGCAGGCGAGACCGTGCCTTGGGAGGAAGTCAAAGCAGAGCTGGCCCAGGGGCGGCCATAGTGTAGCGCATCGAGGTTGAGCGGCAAGTGATCAAAGTGAGGTGATCCATGAAGAGATACTCCGAATGCCCCGGCTGTGGGAGGAAGCCCTCGTGGGGAATGCACTTTGCCATCTACGTGTGCTCGAAATGTGAGAGACGGTATTGCCATAATTGCCCTGGCAGCAATAATGCCCGAAAATGCCCTTCATGTGGGGCAACTGAAAGGGTACAGATAGGCGAGTGCAGATGAATGTCACGTGGCCCAATACCCAAGCGCGCGATATGGGTTGCAGTAGAGGCGTGCTGAACTAGCTGATGCCCGAACTCCCCGAACGAGTGTTCGGGAGTGCAACTCCCTCACATCGAGTTCACCGCCTTCAGCTTTCGATGTCATCCCCGCACCACGTCTTCCCCCATCCATAATTTGACTTATTCGGCTAGATAATGTACAATAACGGCGGTGTCATAGCTTCAGAACGGAAAGGGGGCAGACATGACTGCGAGCATGGTCAGCATTGGAAAGTTACAACGTGGCCTATCCGCCTGGCTCAATCGTGCGGCCTACGGAGAGGAGCGCATCATCATCACCAGCCACAATAAGCCTAAAGTGGCGGTGATCAGCATCGCCGATCTGCGTTTGCTGGAGGATTTGGAAGATGCCCAGGCGGTGCGCGAGGCGCTGGCAGAGTATCGAGCAGGCGAAACGATCACCCTGGCTGAGCTAGAGGCTGAGCTAGAGCTGGAGATGGTTGCGTCGTGATCTATGAGGTGCGCGTGGGGAAACGGGTAAGAAAAGAGATGGCCCGCTTTCCCCGCCAGGATCAGAGCAGAATCGTGACGAAACTGAGGGCTCTGGCCGAAAATCCGCGGCCCATAGGTTGCGAACCCGTCAAGGCCGCGGAACCAGGAACCCATCGCCTGCGCGTGGGCAATTATCGCATCGTGTATACCGTAGAGGACGCTGCGCAGACGGTTGTGGTAGCGCGGGTGGCCAGACGGGGCGAGGATACCTACAAGGGGCTATAGGGGAGGAAGCAAGCTGATGCCCGAGCTCCCCGAACGAGTGTTCGGGAGTGCAACTCCCTCACATCAAGTTCACTGCATTCAGCATTCAACGCCGTCCCTGCGCAAGCCGGGGACGGCGTTGGGCATTCCCGCACCCGGTACTTCCCCACAACAATTCTCAGTAGACCAAGGTTGCTCCTGCCGGACTACCAAGTGCGGCAGAAAGGCGGTGGACTTGGCAGTCCACCGCGAGCTTTTTGGATCTACTGATTCTCACCATGGCGATCTTGCTGAGGGAAGCACCACAAACAGCTTCAGCTTCAAGGAAGTGCCGCCCCGATATCCGAGCAGGCCGATTCGACCGCCTGAGGTGGCGATACCCCTCCGAAGGCGACGTCCTGCAGCGCCCCCTGAATGGCATCCCAGATAGCATCAATGTGCCCGTAGGGGAAGGGCTCGGCCGAAGCGGCCTGTCCCATGAACGCTCGCAGCCAGGGGTCCGCCAGCGACACCTGGCGGTTGACGGGCACCAGGCCGGCTTCTGGCCACAGGGCCAGTTGCACCTCTGCGCTCAGGAGCAGTTGCAGCAAAGCGCCGATGGTCTCATCGTCAGCCGCCTGTGGATTGAGCGCCACCACCGCATCGCTGCCCAACCAGGGACGGGTCTCGCGGGCGGCGCGGGGCAGGGGGAGCACTCCGATGGCGTCGCCCAGCGCTTCCCGGTACGCCGGGATGGCCCAAGGCCCGTTGATGATCATGGCCGCCTGGCCATCGCGGAAACTCTGATCGGCGCAGGTGTAATCGGGGCAGACGATCACGCTCTCGCTGTCCGCGAGCGCAGCCAGCCATTCGAAGAAGGCCACACTGCCAGGTTCTTCCAGCCCACACTGGAGGTCAGCGCCCAATACCCGTCCGCCAAAGGCATGGAGCAGCCCGGAGACGAAGTAGGGTTGGTTGAAGAACACCAGGGGGTGCTCCGGCCTGGCCATGGCCACCATCTCGTCCAGGCTGGCGGGCGGACGGGACACCAGGTTGGTGTTGTAGATCAAGGCCACGCTGGTCACGTGGAGCGGCAAGGCGTAGGGCCTACCTTGCAGGCTGAATAACTGCAAGGCCGCAGGGTAGACATCGCCGGCGAAACCATCCAGCGGCGCCAGGAAGCCTTCACCGGCCAGGGTCAGCAGCGCGCTGTCGGGTGGGCCGACGACCAGGGCCGGCGCCTGGCCAGCCACCAGCGCGGCCTGGTACTTGTCCCATACCTTCTCACCTCTGGGCAGCTGCCGAATGCTGAGATCGGGATGCTGCTCAACGAAGGCGGACAGATAGGGTTGCAGCACCTGGCGCAGGTCCTCCGGCATCCCGTCCCAGAAGAGCCGAGGCGGCAACGGTTCGGCAAAGGCACTACGCACCGCCTGATGGCCATTGAGCCGGCCGCCCCAGATGGTGACGAAGCCCAGGCGGGGATCGGCAACGACGCCGTTCTGGATGGCCGTCCTGATCTCCGGCCCGCTCAGGCCCAGACCGGCCAACAGCGCGGCCACACCGGCCACGTGCGGCGCAGCCAGGGAAGTGCCGCTCTCCCAGGAGAGCAGCGAGGCCGGCGCTCCGGGATAGGTCGTGCGGATATGCACGCCTGGGGCGAGCAGATCCACCCCGTCCAACCCCCAGCGGGCCTCGGCGATGGGCAGGAGGACTTCCGGCGCCGCCTGCGGGATGGCTCCAAAGCCCGAATTCGCCCACCGAGCGCCGATGCAACTGTGTGCTCCCACGCAGATGATGCTATCCAGACGAAAGGCGCAGGGATAGCGGCTGGGATCGCCGGGGAGGTTGGTGTTGAGGTCGTATCCATCGTTGCCGGCGCTGGTGACTACCGTCACGTTGGGTTTCCAACGCTGCAGCCCGTGGAGGATCAGGAACAGCACGCTGCTGAAGTGAGCCGAACCAGCGCTGTAGTTGATCACCCTGGCGCCGTTGCTGTAGGCGTAGAGAAAGGCCTGAGCGACGTCTGCCTCAGCGAGCACACTGCGATCGCCGCTGACACGGCCGCCGACGCGCAGCACCATCAACGGGACGTCCCAGGCGACACCGCTGGTGGCCACACCGTTGTTCCCCTGCGCACCGATGACGCCAGCAACCTGCGTCTCGTGCCCGTCCTCCAAGGCGGGGTCGAGGAAGGCGATATCGTCCCCCACGAAGTCCCAGCCGTTGACGTCGTCAATGTACCCGTTGCTGTCGTCGTCCAGGCCATTCGCCGGCGTCTCACCCCCATTGACCCAGAGATTGGGATTGAGATCCGGGTGCGAGCGTTGGATGCCAGTTCCGACAACGGCGACGACAGCGGCTGTGGAGGTCACCAGGTCCCACATCTCCGGGGCGTCAATGTCCACATCTGGCATGCAGGCGACCCCGCCAATGGCCTGACCGACGTTGTGCAGTCCCCACTGATTCTGGAATTCGCCCGTGTCGTCGGGTGTGCCCATGACGCCATCCGGACCCGCGCCACCCTCGTTGGGCCAGGTGGCATCAAGCTCGTGGAGGAGATTCGGCGCAGCGACCACCCCAGCGATCTGCTGCAGTTGTTCTACCTTGTCGAGGAGACTCGTGCCGTCCAGAATCTGGGACAGGACGATCCTGACGCGGTTGGCCTGACCGCTGCTGGGAGAGGGGAATCCGTCCGGCAGACGATATTCCTCGATGACCTCCAGGCTCATCTCGTCCAGGAAGGACGCCAACTCATCCTCCGCCCGCTGGAACTGATCGAGGTCGAAGAAGATCTGGATCTGGCCAGGGACGAAGTCCACGGCCGAGTCAGGCTGTGGTTCGGGCAGCGGCGTGGCTGTCGGCGCTGGCGCCGGCGTGGCTGTCGTCTGGCCGCATCCAGAGGCCAGGAGACACAGGGCCAGAATGATGTTCAAGAGCGAGCCCAGGGGAGGATGTGTGAAACAATGGAGTGAAGCATTCCCAACGTTGGTCATAGAAGCTCCGTCACGCTATCGTGAATGGAAAGCGAGACCCCATCTACAGCCACAACCGATGCGAAGGATTTGCTGACGTTCTTTAGCTGGATCGCATACACGGACATGAACTGGCTCCTGGAGGGTGGCGGTACCCCAGTCTCACTTTCCGGCAGTGTGGCCACGTCTTGGAGAGGTTACAGAGTCTCAGTAGATCCAAGGTTGCTCCTGCCGGACTGCCAAGTGCGGCAGAAAGGCGGTGGACTTGGCAATTGTGACAAATGTCCTCTCGCTGCTTCGCGCGAGGGAACATTTGACACAATTGGTAGTTGTTACATTTGACTCCACCACTAGATGTAGGGTGGGAGCCAAATGTCACAACACGCAGTCCACCGCGAGCTTTTTGGATCTACAGAGTCTGAACTGTCGCTTCCTGCTGTTTGTGGCTGTTCTATGCTCTTCACTGCCCCAGAGCATACCACAAAAGATGGGTGCGGTCAAATCTCTTTTTGCATAGGATAACCTTGCGAAGGCTCACAGCCTTCGCAAGGTTGCCCA
>JACNHM010000619.1 GCA_014383605.1 Chloroflexota bacterium | reverse complement strand
TGAGGAGCCAGATGGGTCTGATGGGCTGAGGGATTTCCCGCGTTTTCATCCTTCCTCCCTTTTCCCTTCATCAGCTTCTCCCATGCTGCTTCCACTTGCTCGCGCGTCTCTTCCACCGTTCCGCTATTGTCAATGACCACGTCTGCCTGAGCGATCTTCTCCTCCTGCGGCGGCTGCGCCTCCATGCGTAACCGGGCTTCGGCCTCGCTCAGCCCCCGTTGGGCCATGACCCGCGCCAGTTGCTGTTCCGGCCGGCAGGTGACCACCCAGACCGCGTCGCAGAGTTGCCGCGCCATCCCTGCTTCCAGCAGCTTGATGGCCTCCACGACGATCACCTCCGCTTGCGCCTGCTCGATGAACTCCCGCGTCCGGGCGATGACCGCCGGGTGGACGAGCGCTTCCAGCCGGGCCAAAGCCTGCGGGTCACGGAAGACGATCTTTCCCAGCCGCTGCCGGCCGATGTGCCCGTCCGTTGTCACGATGCCTGGCCCGAACGCGTCCACCACGGCGGCATAGGCCGGGCCGTCGGGAGCGATGACCTCGTGGGCCAACTCGTCGGCGTCAATGATCTGCGCCCCTAGCTCGGCCAGCATCTGCAGCACGGTGCTCTTGCCCGTGCCGATGTTCCCCGTCAGGCCGATGACGGTGGTCATTTCATCCCTCAGCGCCTGCGCAGGATGAGAGGGACGTAGACTGGATGCTCACTAATTCGGATTGGATCGCCCGGAGTAGTGGGATACACGAGTGTGTAGTCGTCTATTTGCCAGAGGCTAGTAGTTTCGGTAACGTAATCTACTTGATGTTTCTCTCCCAGGCCAACGACTTCAGTGACCAAGGTATAGGAACCACTTCCCCTGCCAATGACCTTGACGTCCCAACTTCCCTCCATATCCATTATCACTACATGCTCAGGTTCTGCATCAGGTCCACTGTAGTAGAGAACTTCTGGGATTTCTTCAACCACAGCTCCGGTGTTTGGATCTACTCCTACGTGCCTACCGTAGGGATCGGTGATGTACAGGTCGGCTGGGCTGCCAAGGTAAAGCACTGCTCTCTTGGCATCCCATTTCTTGGCCTGCACCTCCGTTAGATCATCATCATAGTAGATGTCGTCTGGTGGCACAGATGCAACTAAGAGGGCACAGATTGCAGGAGAATTGGTCTCAAGGCAAGACATGATGCTCCAGTTGGAGTCAATGTCGACGTCAGCCTCGTAGTATGCGCGCCATACCAGTTGGCTACAGTAGTATTGGTCCGTTCGCCATTTGTTTAGGTAGTCCCAACTGTATGGCTTGCCAGTTTGGTCTCGTGCGAAGGCGGTGGCATAGGCCTTCCATAGCTCTGTTGTGTTGACTCGCTCAACAACCCAGTCCCTTGCCGTCCAGAAGGTCGTCTCGTCGATTGGGCGTTCTATCACACCCACGTTGATTGACTCAACTATCTGCCGATCACCGGCGTACATGCCTGTATGTCCCCAATATCCGCCAAACGACCCCACAATGGGTGTGAGCAGCCAGCTTGCATTCACCAGCAAGATATCGCCCCGCTCAAGCTGGCTTACGTCCAGCCCGTTGGGAGCATTGCTGCCACCCAATCCTAACTTCGCTACGAAGGCATCACCCGCACCATTGTGGCTCCTATCATGAGCTCCATAGGTGGTGGGGAAGTTGGAAGATCCAGTCCCACCTGTCACGTAGGCCATACCACTCCCATCCACTGCGATGCCCGAACCGGCGTCATCGTCCAAACCGCCCAGGAAGGTAGCATAGACTAGACTGCTGCCGGTAGCATTCAGCTTGGCCACGAAGGCGTCAGAGTTGCCGTTGTAGCTCGTGTCGTACCCCGGCCCAGCCGGGAAGTTCACCGAGTCAGTATGCCCCGTAACGTAGGCTTGGCTAGCTCCGTCTACCGCAATGCCGGAGCCCGCCTCGTCGCCGCTCCCGCCCAGGAAGGTGGCATAGAGGAGCGCCGTGCCCGACGCGTTCAGCTTGGCCACGAAGGCGTCATCGCTGCCGTTGTAGCTCGTGTCGTACCCCAGCCAGGTCGGGAAGTTCACCGAGTCGGTATACCCCGTAACGTAGGCTTGGCTAGCTCCGTCTACCGCAATGCCGGAGCCCGCCTCGTCGCCGCTCCCGCCCAGGAAGGTGGCATAGAGGAGCGCCGTGCCCGACGCGTTCAGCTTGGCCACGAAGGCGTCATCGCTGCCGTTGTAGCTCGTGTCGTACCCCAGCCAGGTCGGGAAGTTCACCGAGTTAGTATAGCCCGTAACGTAAGCTTGGCCGGCGCCATCCACCACAATGCCATGACCCCAATCGTGGCCGCTCCCGCCCAGAAAGGTGGCATAGAGGAGGGCCGTGCCCGCCGCGTTCAGTTTGGCCACGAAGGCGTCGCTGAAGACCGAAGTGCCGTCGGAGTTGCAGTTGCCATCGGTGCCACAGCTCGTGTCGTACCCCGGCCCAGCCGGGAAATCCGCCGAATAGGTCCACCCAGTGATGTAAGCTTGGCCAGCCCTGTCCACTGCGATGCTCCCACCGTAGTCGTCCTCGTACCCGCCCAGGAAGGTAGCATAGCGCAGCATCGTTCCTGTTGCATTCAGCTTGACGGCGAAGGCGTCATACCAACCATTGTGGCTCACATCGTACCCCGGCCCGGCCGGGAAGTCCTCGGACCAAGTTGTCCCCATGACGTAGGCTTGACCAACGTCGTCCACTGCGATGTCATAGCCATAGTCAGGCAAGGGCCCTCCCAAGAAGGTGGCGTAGAGAAGCGCCGTGCCCGACGCGTTCAGCTTGACAACGAAGGCATCGCGCGCGGCATAGCTCGTGTCGTACCCCGGCCCGACCGGGAAGTTCACCGAGTCGGTATATCCCGTAACGTAGGCTTGGCCAGCGCTGTCTACTGCAATGCCAATACTCCTTTCCCAGTCGCTTCCCCCCAGAAAGGTAGCGTATCTCAGATCATCAGCACCAGTTGCTCCGGCAGAGAGGTAACTGGCGCTTGAGCGGAAAGGTAGAGCTATCTCGTGGCCCGTCAGACTCGGGCCTGAAGGCATTCGCACAGGCTGACCCTGGGAATCGACAGCCAGCAACAAGGGCAAGTCGTGTTCTCCCACTACAGTGGTTAGATGTAGAAGATCATCCTCTAGGTCTAGGTCATCAGCACCTTCCACCTGCAAACGCACATCCTCTAGAGTTGAGGTATCATTGGTGACCAACCGCCAGATCCACATATCCTCCTCTTCGGTAACTTCCAGATCTACACCTGGATATAGATCCTTGTAGCGCACACCACCCCACACCGGCACATCAGAATGCCACTGGTCAGGGTCGTTGCCGATGAAGTACGAAACGTGCGTGTCCAGACGGTCGAATGGCTTGATGCCAGGGTTGGGATTGGCGCCGACGAAACCCAGTTTGATGTTTACTCCACGGAGTTGTTCGTCTTCGCGCTCTAGCTTAACATGTTGCTCGTTGAAACGTTCCTGTGGGTCAACATATCGTTGTTCCATGACGGTGATCCAGATGGCGTCATCAGCCAGCCACATAGTGTGGTCAGCCCCGCGTACCTGGAAACGTGCTCCGTCTGCAAACTGTCCCACATTCTCGATGAACATGACTGAGCTATTGTGCAGACCCTCGGCCACGATGGCGCGGTTGGGGACAGTACCCTCGGCTTGGCTCAGGACAGTCTCTGTCGAGGCCGCGGGTTGCGATTGGGCCGCTACAGGCAACGCCCAGCTTGGCGTCAGCACAGGCAGCAAAGTGATAGCCACGAGTAGGGCCACTACAGTGTGCAGTTGCTTGTTCATTTTCGTCGTCCTTTCACTTGTGTGCAGCAAAGCCCTGCAGCAAGCGACTTGCGAAATCTGACTATGGACCTGGCTGTTTCTTGCTGCTTGCGCCATTGACCATACTGTTGCTGGTCGCCGGCCAGGCTGTACAGCAGCCGACGGGTCTGGAAATCCACCTGGCCGGGCTTTTCGTTCGCCCACGGCGTGCCCGCCAGGGGCATGAAGGCGTGGCTGTGGATGCGAGCACCCCTGGCCGCCAGATCCTGCACAACCTTGCGCGTGCGTTCTCTGTCCTCCCCTGTCTCTCCCGGCATCCCGAAGATAAAGTCCACGTTGGCGATCAGCCCGACATCCAGGGTAATCTGGACGGCGCGGGCGATGTCCTCCACGGTGTGGCCGCGGTGCGACAGATCCAGCATTCGCTGACTGCCTGACTGAGCACCGATGATGATGTTATCGTTGGCACAATGCTCCCGTATCAGCTCAATGCCTTCCTTGCTCACAGAATCGGGCCGCACCTCGGAAGGGAAGGAACCGAGATAAGTATGTTCCTTGCCCACGGCGGCGTTGACGGCCTTGAGCATGTCGGCCAAGGTGTCCAGTCTCAGGTTCTGGCCGTCGGAGCCGTAGGCCAGCGCGTCCGGCGTGACCAGGCGGATGTCCCACTGGAGATCGAAGCGCTTGGATGCCTCTGCCCACTGAACGATGTTCTCCACACTGCGGTGCCGCATGTGGGCGCCGAACAGGGAGGTCGCCTGGCAGAACTTACAGGCCCAGGGGCAGCCGCGGGTGATCTCGATCATGGAGAACAGGCCGAACCGCTCGGCGAAGGGCGGGGCATCATCCAGGTTCTCCACCCGCTCCGAGC
>JACNHM010000512.1 GCA_014383605.1 Chloroflexota bacterium | reverse complement strand
ACCACACGGGCGTACAGGCTCAACGGGTCGGTCTCTATGATTGGGGGCGGCCAGGGCTCGGTCAGAGACCTTCGCCCACCAGGAGGGGAGGCTTCAGGAGTGGGTAACGTGGGTGGGATCAGCCGTACCACCGTCGGCTCGTAGCGGGCCGTGCCGCGATAGGCGTTGTAGATCAGGTCAACCGCGTCCAGTTCGTGCTCCTCGTAGCGTGCCAGCCAGCGGCGGGATAAATCAGACGCCAGGGTATAGGGCGGCAGCGCGGTTGCCGATAGCGCGCCTGACTGCGTCAGTGGCTGCTCTCGTCGCTGGAAGATGCGGCGCACTCGTGTCCCCAACGCCATCAGTTCCACCTGTGCGCCGGCTGCCGTCTGCTCGGCCAGGTAGCACTCGGCGCGTGCGACGATCGCCGCGTTGAATCGGCCACACAGCCCGCGCTCGCTACCAACCACCAGGGCCACAACCTGCATCCCCCCCTCTTTCCCTCCCATTGGGGGGGATGAAGGGGGGGGCAGATGAGGCAACAGTGCCGGCAACGTGGCCGTCAGCCGCTCCTCGTAACGGCGCACGTCGGCCTTCCGTTTGAGCGCCGCCTGCCAACTCCCCAGCGAGATCGTGCGCAGGGCGCTAAGGATGGGCTCGACTGTGCGAATGTGATCGAGGCGCGTCTCGGCCTGCTCCAGGTCCTCCATACCTCTTACCCTTTTTCCTCTCTATGCCAGGCTGTGCAATAGTCGGCGATCGCGGTCGTCAATGTCTCTCGTGTCTCCTCGCTCAGTTCGCCGGTGCGGTTGATCTGGTGGCAAAGCCCTGCATGCTCGGCCTCGAAATGGGCCAGCAGTCCGCCTTCAAAGGCGGACACATCTTCGAGTGCGACTTCGTCCAGATACCCTTCGGTGGCTGCCAGCAGAACCACGACCTGCGCAGATAGCGGAAGTGGCCGTTGAGCGGGCTGCGTGAGCACGGCCCGCAACCGCTCGCCGCGCCGGATCCGACGCTGCGTAGCCTCGCCCACCTCGATGCCGAAGCGGGCAAAGCGGGCCACCTCCTCGAACTGCGCCAGTTGCAGCCGCAGATGACGCGCCACCTCGCGCATTGCCGCTGTCTGCGCTGCCCCGCCCACGCGCGATACCGACTGTTCCACGTTCACCGCAGGCTTCACCCCACGGTTGAACAGGCCGGCATCGAGCACAATGCGCATGTCGGTGGCGCAGATCAGGTTGGTGGGGATGTAGGCGACGATGTTGCCGCGCTGCGTCTCGGCGATAGGCAGCGCCGTCAACGAGCCCCCCCCCTCTTTCATCCCCAATGGGGGGGATGAAAGGGAGGCTAACTTGCAGGCGCGCTCCAGCAGCCGCGCGTGCAGGTAGTGGATGTCGCCAGGGTAGGCCTCGCGGCCCGGCGGCCGGCGCAGCAGCAGGCTCAGTTCGCGATAGGCGTTAGCGTGCTTGCTCAGGTCGTCGTAGACGATCAGCACGTCACGCCCCGCGTGCATCAGGAACTCGGCCATCGTGCAGCCGGCGTAGGGGGCCAGGTAGCGCAACGCGGGCGGGTCGTCGGGGCTGGAGACGACGACGATGGTGTACGGGAGGGCCTCGTGGCGGCGCAGCGTCTCGATGATGGCCAGCGTGGAGGACTTCTTCTGGCCGATGGTCACGTAGACGCACAGCACACCGCTGTCCCGCTGGTTGAGAATGGCGTCCACGGCCAGAGCCGTCTTGCCCGTCTGCCGGTCGCCGACGATCAGTTCGCGCTGCCCGCGCCCGATGGGCACGAGTGCGTCCACGATCTTCAGGCCGGTGTGCAACGGCGCGTCCACTGGCGCTCGCTCGACGATGCCCGGCGCGTCCCGTTCCAGGTAGCGGAACTCCGTCGCCTCAACCGCCCCGCGCTCGTCGAGGGGTTCACCCAGTGGGTTCACCACCCGGCTCAACAGTTTGTGTCCCACCGGCACACGCAATCGCTCGCCGGTGCTCGTGACCAGGTCACCACCCTGGATGCCCTCGTCGGGGCCCAGGAGAATCACGTCAACGAGGTCACGGTTCAGGTTGAGGATCAAGCCCTGCACGCCGGTGGGAAAGGTGACCAGTTCGTCGGTGCGTGCGCGGGGCAGGCCAGAGAGCGTGGCCACGCCGTCGCCGACGCGCTGCACCGTGCCTACGTCGCGGAAGCGCACCTGGCTGGTCAGTTGGCCGGCCTGCTGGCGAAGTGTCTGGAGGAGCGACGGCGTGTCTGGCTGCGCGCGCGGTGGGCTGGAAAGCGTGGCTACGTTGTCGCTGATGCGTTGCACCGTGCCGGCGTCTCGAAAACGCACCTGATCGCCCGATTGGCCGGCCTGCTCGCGGAGCGCCCGGAGCAGCGACGGTACGTCGGGCCGCACACTCTGCTCACTCATGGGCCATGCATTCCTTGAGAGCCGTGGAGACGCTTTCCCGCAGGTCGGCCAGTTGCCCGGCGATGGAGTGGTCCACGATGGTGTCGCCCAGGCGCACCCGTATCCCGGCGGCCAACGCGGGGTCGGTCTTCAATTCCAGGTTGACGTGGCGGTCGGCCAGCGCGGTGAAGGTGCGGGCCAGCAGCCCCTGCTGTTCCGGCGAGAGTGGCCGCGCGGTCGTCACGTAGGCCGTGGGGGTGCGGGCGCCCAGCGAACGACGGAACATCTCTACCCGCTCCATCTCGCTGCGCCCCAGTTCCCAGATGCGGTCGCTGAGTTGCTGCACCAGCGCGTCGTGCCCCTCCGGCGGCGCCGCGCGGCCGATCACCCCGCCGCTGATTTCCAGGACAGCATCCAACAGGTCGGCGTGGGATTCATCCACTGTCTGTTGCCGCAGCCGGTGGGCGTCGGCGTGGGCCTCGACCAGGAAACGTTCGACCTCGGCCTGTGTTTCTTGCAGGAGCGCCTTTCGCTCGGTCTCCGCCTGCTCCTGCGCCGTGGCGACGATGGCGGCTGCTTCTTCGCCGGCGTGTGCCAGCCGCGCTTCCAGTTCGGCGCGCAACCCGGCTGCCTCCTCGCGCTCCTGGGCTAACTCGTGGGCCAATCGTTCTTTCTCGGCCGCGCGTTTTTCCACGTTGCGCATCACCGGCCGGAAAAGAAGGTAGTAGAGCGCCGCGGCCAGGGCCAGGAAGTTGACGGTTTGGAAAACGATTGTCCATACGTCCAGATTCAGCATCCGCTAACCCCCAGGGAAGAAACGTTCGAGCAGCGGGTTAGCGAAGATCAGGATCAGACAGACCAGCAGCACGTAGATCGCCGTAGATTCCAGCAACGCCATCGCGATGATCAGCGTCGTGCGCAGGTCATTGGCGGCCTCCGGCTGGCGGGTCATCCCTTCCAGTGCTTTGAGCACCGCCCGTCCCTCGACGATTGCCGGCGTGATCGTGCCCAGCAGGATCCCCACGCCCGATACGAGAATAGTGACCAGGGTGATTAGTGTTCCGGGTTCCATTTCTGCCATTTGTTACCTCCGTTATTTTGTTCATTGTCTCATTGTTTCATTGTTCATTGATTCCAGTGCCGATGTAGGTGGCGGCCAGGACGGTGTAGATGTAGGCCTGCAAGATGCCGGTGAGCATACTGAAGGCGACCAGCAGGAGCGGCACACCCAGCGGTATCAGCATAAAGACGACCGCCACGATCAATTCGGTGCTGATAATGTTGCCAAAGAGCCGCAGGGTGAGCGACAAAGTACGGCTGACGTGGCTGATCAGTTCCATGGGCAGCATGAAGGCCGGCGAGGCCAGGTCTTTGAAGTAGCCCCTCAGTCCCTTGGCGCGGATGCCAAAGTAGTAGACTGAGAAGAAGACTATCAGCGACAGTGCTACCGGCGTGTTGATGTCGCGCGTGGGGGAGACCACGAGAGGTATTATGCCGATCACGTTGGCGACGGCGATAAAGATGGTCAGCGTCCCCAGGAACGGCAGGTACGGCCCGGCGGGGCACCCCATCACGCCGGAGATGGTATCAATCAGAAAGTCCACCAGCATCTCCAGCGCCGCTGGCCGGCGGCGGCCCACCACGGCCGCTGCTCCCACGACGATGGCCATCATGATCCAGGTCGAGACGACCGTGTCGCGCACCCAGATGCCGAAAATTGGAAATACATTCTGAGGGAAAAAGCCTTCCATATTTCAACTCCTACCAGCGCCGCCGTGAACAGGCGGCGCTGGAAATCCAGCACCAGGTCTTCAGGCTGGTGCGGCACGGCCCAGGCCCAGCCAGCATACCATACCCCAGCGGGCCAGCCACAGCCCGGCGAAGGCCAGCAGGCCCGGCAGGATACCGCGCTGCAGCGCCACGATCAGCAGGCTGGCGGCGAGGCCCAGGCGTAGGAGCGCCCCGCCCAGTATCCAGGCCACGGCACGGGGGGGCGCGTCGGGCCGCAAGCGGGCCACCGTCCCCCACAGGGTCAGCCCGTTCAATGCGCCCGCTGCCAGCCCAGCGAACAGCCACAACGCGATCATCACTGCTCCTCTGAGACTTCCGAAGTCTCGGAGACTTCGGAAGTCTGGGCCGGGCCGCTGGTGAAAATCGTCACCCCTTCACCATCTACCTGCAAGATGCCCGCCTCCAGGTCCAGCGTGCGTTCGCCCGATCCGTTAGCATAGCGCAGCGGCGCAGTGACTGTCTCGGCCAGGAGCGGCGCGGGGCCAGGGTAAATGCCAATTCCACCGCCTTCGG
>JACNHM010000284.1 GCA_014383605.1 Chloroflexota bacterium | reverse complement strand
CCTTCACTCCCCCCGGTTTCATACCATTTCCTGTGGAGGGGACAGAAGGTCGTAGCGGTCAGACTGCGGGGGTCCATTTGGGGCTCACCGCTGAAGGGGAAGCCGGTGGTATCGTTGTTCCAAATCTCTGTCATGAGGTCATTGGTTTCGCGCATCTGGAAATGCAGCGAGCGCTCCCTGACCTGTACGATGGTCTTGATCCCGACGGCCTCCCAGTTCTGGGCAACGAGTTGGGCCACATCTGGCCAGGGGCCAAAGGCCGGCACCACCGAGATTTCAAGCGTGGCCCGCTTGCCATCCGGCAGCAGACGGAAACCCTCGGCATCCTTTTGGTCCAGGCCGATGCCGTCCAAGAGTTGATTGGCCTTGTCCGGATTGTGCTCGGTGTATTTGTAGGCCCACTCATCGCCTGGGTAATAAGCATGCCACGGCGCCGCTACTGGCTGGCGCGGTTCTCCCAGCCCCAGGAAGGCCGACTCTTTGATCTCGTCCCGGTTAATGGCATAGGAGAGGGCGACGCGGAAGTCCTTGCTTCGCAGCAACTCTCCGATGGCGGGATCCTTCTCATAGGTCTGGTTGAAGGTGACGCAGGCGTCAGATCCTCCAAAGGTGGGCCAGGTTATAACGCGGTACCCCCCTTTCTCCTGGTTCTCGATGAACACGGGGTAGTTCGGCATATTGATGTGCCGGGCCTGGAAGTCTAACTCACCGGCAACAGCAGCCATGTTCAAGGCCGTCTTTTCTGCAAAGTAGGTGAACCGGATCTCATCAATGTAGGGAAGCTGGTTCCCTGCCGTGTCCACCGCGATGTAGTAGGGGTTGCGACGCAAGACGAATACCTGATCGGCTACTGTCGAGTTGTACGGCACCCAGGCCGCCATCGTCGGCCGCTCGGCGTTATCAGGTGGGAGCGCCTTGTTGCTAAACAACTCAGCCCAGTTCCCAAAAC
This sequence comes from Chloroflexota bacterium, assembly GCA_014383605.1. The sequence goes on along the minus strand of JACNHM010000284.1, from coordinate 23,550 downwards.
CGGCCTCCTCGACGAGTTTCTGCAACTCGTCCTCGGCAACATAGTCCTGGTGGAACTGTTTCAGGTAGTGGGCCGGCTGGAAGGCAGCGAGCAAGCGATCACCGCCATCTTTGTTGGCCAGTTCCAGCAAGAAGGCGGTGTTGGGCTGCTTGAAGCGGTAGCACACCGTATAATCGTCTACCTTCTCAACCTCCGCTATCGTACCATCATCATTTGCCATCCACGGATGTGGGACCGGAGTGAGGTCTTTGTTCAGAAAGACATCCTCGTACCAGAACATGACGTCGTCAGCGGTGAAGGGTGCCCCGTCGGACCACTTGGCCCCTTTCCGCAGGTAGAGGGTCCAGGTCGTAAAATCCTCAGATGCCTCCCAGGACTCGACGATTTGCGGCACTACCTTGTCACCGCCAGGGGAGTAGCGCACCAGACCATCAAACACCACCCTGACGTAGTTGTTGGCATCCGCCGGCCCCAGGAAGCCCCGCCGCCAAACGCCACCGTATTGGCCGATCTCCTCGACCACATCTACTACCAACGGCTCATCAGGGAGACGCTCATCCACCGGCGGCAACTCACCTTTCTCCACCAATTCCTTGAGCATCGGCGCTTCATCATATTTCGATGGCGGAGGGGTGGGAGGCGCAGGGACCGGGGTAGGTGGCACCGGAGCTTCCGTAGGTGGTGCCGGTGGGGCACAGGCAGTGAGGATCAGCGATAGCACCAAAGTGCAGCCTATCACTGCTACCAATAGAGAGTGCTTTTTGGGGGAAAACATTGGAAGTACCTCCTTTTTTGTCTACACTGATTTTGTCTACATTGACCACAGGACTATCGTCGTCCGGATGCGGCAGGCATGTGTTCCCTGCCATCAAGCATGGAAAAGGGTGTTCTGGCCTCTCACCTCCTTTCTTCTCCTCCCGTGAGGACATCATGATCACCATATCGCGCGAGGCCTGCCGATCAGGCCCCGCCAGCATTGGAACTATGGTGAGTTACGGAATGCCAGCATGTTGCAATCTATTATACCACAATGTCTATCGGCTGTCAATGTTAACGCGTCACTGGCCTGCACCATGCGATAATACCAGACTACAGTCCATTTCGCAAGACCATTCCAGGCAACAAAAAGACCTCTGGGGGCAACAGCCTCAGAAGTCTTTGCGGGTCTACCGACAGATCAGTCTGGCGGCAGCTCGATGACGAAAAGGCTGCCCGCGCCGGGGTCGCTCTCGACAGAAACTCGCCCGCCGTGCGCTTCCACGACGCTGTGCACGATGGCCAGACCCAAGCCGCTGCCGTCGGCGCGGCTGCCGCGGCCGCGGTAAAACCGCTCGAAGATGTCTGTGTTGTTCCGTGAAAATCCGTGTCCCAATGATAGAGCGGTCGGCGGAGCACGCTGTCGCTACGAGGCCAACTGCACAGGTCGAAAACAACGGCAAGGTACCAGCGCTCTTACGGTACAGGTCAGGAGACCAGCGAGTCCAAAGAGAGCCGCTATCCTGCCGGCTTGCATGCCAGTGCTCTGTCAAAACTGAAATGATGGGTAGCATAGGGCCTGGTGCCCGCCTGGACGCCCACGAGGGGCTAGGCTACGAACCCATCAAAACATGGTGGGCAGAGTACTAAAACAAGCTATCCTGGCCGATGCGCGGCAGCGCGTAGACCGGCTTCCAGCCTTCGCTCAGCGGCTCGCGCAGATAAGGCGCCATCTCCGCTTCCGTGCGCAGGGTGACTTCTTCCACCGGCGGCACAGTGCCGGCGGGGAAGACTTCCAGAATCTCGTCGTTGACCAGGGTCAGGTAGCGCAGGATGGCGGCGACGGGCCGCTTGGCCTTTTCCGCCGAGCCGTGAGTGGCCTTGCCTACGACGCCCTCCGGCGTGGCGGCGATCTCGATGGCGAAGTGGCCCTCGCCCTCCGACCAGCGGCTGGGCCGTCCGAAGGGGTCCACCGACTTGTCGAAGTGGCCATCGGGCAGGTAGCTCTTGCCCTCGGTGTCCACAGCGTAGCGCATGTCCACCATCTCCGGGTGGAGCAGTAATCCCAGCGAGGTTTCCGACTCGTCGGCGTGGACGAAGTTGGTGTCCAACTTGCCGCCCTTTTCGGTAGTGCGGAAGAACTCCCGCACCGCCCGGTGCCAATCCATGACGCGGAAGATGCCCGGCAGGTGGTAGCGCTTCATGAACTGCTGGATGGCCGATTCCAGCATCCACAGGTGGCCGTGGTTGTTGATGTAGATCTGCTTGCGGAAGCCGTCGTTCCACAGCCCCAGCATGACGTCCATGAGCAGCTCGCGGGCCACGTTCTCGCGCACGGGGATGGTGCCCGGCATGCCCATGTGATGGTAGGGGTGCGAGCCGTAGTTGAGCGGCGGCAGGGCCAGGTTGACCGGCGCGCCGCGCCTGGCCGTGTAGCGTCGCACACCCTCCAGGATCTGGCTGACGTAGAGGGTGTCCGAGGCGCTGGGCAGGTGCCGGCCATGCAACTCCGTGCAGCCGATGGGCACGAAGACGATGTCGTTCTTGCGCCGGTTTTCCTCGACCTGCCAGCGCACGGTGGTCTGGATGTAGGAGCCGGGCTTGCCCCACTCCACAGGGGAGGGGACGCCGTACTCGGCCAGGATGGCCTCAATCTCCTCGTCGCTGGCCTCCCAGATCTCTTTCTTCAAGCGCCCGACGGCATTGTTCTCGAAAATCAGGCCGGGCTGATCGGTGGTGAAGTACTGTAGCTCTTCAGTCATTCTGTCCTCCCATGAGTGATGGTTGGTTGTGCGTAGGTTCAGTGCTCCAATGATGCACACGTGTGCATATCCTACCACAACTCGCGGTTCTTGTCAATGTTGGGATCAGGTGCAACGCCCCTCACCTCAAAGGTGGGATGCACCTGACCTGAGGACAACTCATTTTCTCGATTTGACAAAAGACACGTGGTGTGTTATCATGATGGTGCACACGTGTGCATTTCTCCGTCCTCGTTTCCAGAAGCCCAGGGAAGGCCATGGACGTCTCCATCAAAGACATTGCCAGGGTTGCCGAGGTTTCCCACTCCACCGTCTCCCGCGCGTTGCACGATAGTCCTCTGATCAGCGAGGAGACCAAGGCCCGCGTCCAGCACATCGCCCAGGAGATGGGCTACTCCCCCAGCGCCATCGCCCGCGGCCTGGTGACCAAACGCACCCAGACGCTGGGGTTGGTGGTGACCAGCATTGCTGACCCCTTCGTCGCCGAGGTGGTACAGGGCATCGAGGAGCGAGCGCTCGACGAAGGGTACAGCATCATCCTGTGTCAGTCGCAGTCCGACCCCGACCGCGAGATCGCTGCCGTGGAGATCCTGCGCGAAAAGCGGGTGGACGCCATCATCGTCACCGCCTCGCGGGTGGGCAGCCTCTACCTGCCGCGGCTGGAGGAGCTCTCCGTGCCCGTCGTGCTCATCAACAATCAACAAGAGGGGCGCTACGTCTACTCCGTAGGCACTGACAACGTGCAGGGCGGCCAACTGGCGGCCCGCTATCTTCTGGAGTTGGGTCACACCCGCCTGGGGTATATCACCGGCCCCGAGTGGGCGGCCCAAAGCAAGCTGCGGTTGGAGGGAGCACGCCAGGCCTTGCGGGCGCAGGGGCTGGACTTCGATCCTGCGCTCATCGCCCAGGGAGATGGCCGCTGCGAAGGAGGACAGGAGGCGATGGCGCAGCTGCTGCGCCACACTGCGCCGCCGACGGCGGTCTTCTGCTACAACGATCTGACGGCCATTGGCGCCATGGGGGCGGTGCAGCACAGCGGGCGGCGGGTGCCGGATGACATCTCGATCATCGGTTACGACGACATCGCCTATACCTCTTACGTCGCCCCGCCTTTGACCACCGTCAGACAGCGCAAGTACGAGATGGGTTACCAGGCCACGGAGATGGCGCTGGCCTTGCTCGATGGCGGCGAGGCTGTGGAAAACGTGCTCGTTCCGGGCGAACTGGTGCTGCGCGAGTCATGCGCCCCGCCCCGGAGTTCACGGCAGTTAGAAACTTCTTGGCCGGTCTCCTGACCGGCCCCCGCCGTCGGGTCAGGAGGCCCGACGGATTCAGCGAAAAACTCAAAAACCGATCAAGGAGGGTAGCAAACGTGAAAGCACTGGCACTCAATGCGACATGGGATCCCAGGCCGGACTACCCGCTTTCAGAGTGGGAGCGGGAGACGGGCAAGGCCATCAGCGGCCATATGGTCTGGCGCCATCCCACGTTGGAGGTCAAGGAAGTGGAGACCCCGACCATCAAGCCTGACCAGGTGCTGCTGAAGGTCAAGGCCTGCGGCGTCTGCGGGTCGGACATCCACTTCTACGAGACCGACGAGGATGGCTACATCCTGTACCCCGGCCTGACCAAGTTCCCCACCACCACGGGGCATGAGTTCTCCGGCCAGGTCGTCGAAGTGGGATCGGCGGTTCAAGACCTGAAGGTGGGCGACATGGTCACCGCCGAGGAGATGATCTGGTGCGGCTACTGCACTCCCTGCCGCAACGGTTTCCCCAACCACTGCACCAACCTGGAGGAGATCGGCTTCACCATTCCCGGCGCCTTCGCCGAGTACATCGCCATCGGCGCCAAGTACTGCTGGAAGCTGAACGCGCTCATGGACCGCTACGGCGACGAGGACACGGTCTACGAGGCCGGCGCGCTGTGCGAGCCTTGCTCGGTGGCCTACAACACCATCTTCGAGCGGGCGGGCGGCTTCCGCCCCGGCGCCTACGTGACCATCTTCGGCGCGGGGCCTATCGGCCTGGCGGCCATTGCCGAGTGCAAGGCCGCCGGCGCGGCGAAGGTCATTGCCTTCGAGGTCTCGCCGGCGCGCCTGGAGCTGGCCAAGAAGATGGGCGCCGACTACGCCTTCAATCCCACTGACGTCACGCCGCACGAGGTGATCATGGAACTCACCGAAGGACAGGGGGCCGACCTGCACGTGGAGGCGGCGGGCGTGCCGCACATCGTCATCCCGGAAATGGAGAAATCGCTGGCCATCAACGCCAAGATCGCCCAGGTGGGGCGGGCGGCCACGCGGGTCAACATGTACCTGGAGATGCTACAGGTGCGGCGCGGGCAGCTCTACGGTGCGCAGGGCCACAGCGGCCACGGCATCTTCCCCAGCGTGATTCGCATGATGGCCTCCGGCCTGCTGGACATGACGCCGATCATCACCTCCCACTACGACCTGGACGGGGTGGTGGATGCGATCATCAAGTCCGGCGAGCGCACCGACGGCAAGATCATGGTGAAGCCGGGCTAGGAATCGGTAGATTGGTAGATTGGTAGATTGGTACATTGGCACATTGGTAGATTGGGAGATCGGGAGTTGTACACGCGCGACCAGTCTACCAATCTACCAGTTTACCAGTTTACCAACTCAGGGAGGGATGCCCTTGCGGTCTCGCATTGACACACTGACGCGATTTCGTTTCCATCTGGCTGAGTTCCCCCAGGCCGTGGCCCTGGTCAGCTTCCTGGCGGTCTTTCTCTTCTTCTCCTTTGCTGCCAACAATTTCCTGACCCCGGTGGCCATCTCCAATATCCTGTCCTTTGCCAGCATCCTGGGGATCATCGTCGTCGGTGTGGCCATGTTGATGATCGCCGGCGAGTTTGACCTTTCCGTGGGGTCAACCTTTGCCGTGACGAGCTTCGTCTTTGCTTTGACTATGAATTCTGGCGTGCCACCGCTTGTGGCCATGCTGCTTGCGGTGCTGGTCAGCGCGCTGTTGGGAGCAGTGAATGGCCTGGTCGTGATCAGGACAGGGATTCCCTCTTTCATCGCCACACTGGGGACCATGCTGGCCTATCGCGGCATTGCCCGCGCCATTGGCGGCGGTGATTTTGCCAAGTACACTGAGACCAAGCCGGTGCTGTTCAGCATCCTGAACGGCGCCATGGATCCGTTGAATAAGCTCTTTCAGCCGGTCGCCAACTTACGCATGTCCATACTTTGGTTTATCCTCATCGCCGTGATCATGTCGTACGTACTGATGCAGACGCGGTTCGGCAATTGGGTTTTTGCTACGGGTGGCAACCCAGGCGCTGCGCTGGCGCAGGGTGTGCCAGTGAAGCGTGTCAAGCTGATGGTCTTCACGCTGACCGGGTTGCTCACCGGCATTGCCAGCGTGATGCAGTTTGCCCATCGCACCAGCGTGGATCCACTGCGCGGAGAGGGATGGGAATTGATTGCCGTGGCCGCCAGCGTGATCGGTGGCGTGCAACTTGCGGGCGGTGTGGGCACTATCCTTGGGGCTTGCGTGGGCATCCTGTTGTTGCAAATGCTCGAACAGGGGTTGGTGCTGATGGGTGTGTCGGTTCAGATCTTCCGTGCGGTGGCCGGCTTGATTCTGATGCTGTCGGTGATACTCAACACGTTTCTGAGCCAGTCCGAGTAAGTGCAAAGGGGGTGATCAGCGCAGAAAGACACGTCGTCGTCCCATCAGGCAGAGTCGCCTGACATCGTGAGTCCATTCTCAAATCAATTCTCTCAAGGAGGAAGCGAACATGAAACGCTGGATACCGATCACGACCCTATTGGTCGTCTCAGTTCTGATCCTGACCGCCTGCCCGGCTCCCACACCGCAGATCATCGAGGTGGTGAAAGAGGTGGCGGTCGAGAAAGTTGTCAAGGAGACCGTCGAGGTCGAGAAGATCGTCGAAAAAGAAGTGCCGGTTGAGGTCATTGTGACGGAACCTGGCCCCGAGGCAGTGCTGGACCTCATCCTCATCCAGCACGCGCTGTGTGCCTGGGACGCCTTCTGGTGCACGGTGGAGGCGGGCATCCGCCAGGCTGCGGATGACATGAACGTCAACGTCACCATCCTCGGCCCCGACGAGTTCGACCTGGAGAAGGTGGCGCAGTTGATTGACCAGGCCGCGGCGGCGCAGCCGGATGGCATTGCCTTGACCGTGACTGACCCCGATCTGTTCCGCGAGCCGATCCAGCGGGCGCTGGATGCCGGCATCCCGGTGGTGGCTTACAATGCCGGTGCAGGCCCCATCGAGGATGGCATTGACTACATGACCTACCTGGGCCAGGACGAGTATCAGGGTGGCTATCTGGGCGGCCTGAAGCTGGCGGCCGAGGGCGGCACCAAGGGCGTGTGCATCAACCACCAGGTGGGGCACGCCGGCCTGGACAAGCGCTGCAAGGGCTTCACCGATGCCATGGGAGAGAAGGGCATTCCGGCCGAGGTGCTGGCCGTCACCAACGATCCTGCCGAGTCGCAGACCATCATTGACGACTACTACACCGCCAACCCGGATACCGACATCTTCCTGACGCTGGGTCCGAACGGCGCCAACCCCTTCTACGCCTTCATGGAGGCGGCGGGCCTCGGTGCGGGCGACATCAAGCATGGCACCTTCGACCTCAGCGAGGAGATCAATGCCCACATCCTGGATGGCACCACCCTGTTCGGCATTGATCAGCAGCCGTTCCTGCAAGGGTATGGCGCGGTGCAGATGTTGGTCATGGTCAATCGCTACGGCATCGGCCCCGCCCTGCCGGTGACGGCCACAGGTCCTGGCTTCGTTGACGCGGAAGGCGTCGGCTTTGAAGCGGACCCGGACAGGCCAGTCAACCTGATCCTGGTGCAGCATGCCTTGTGTGCCTGGGACGCCTTCTGGTGTGTGGTGCAGAAGGGCATTGAGCAAGCGGCGAAGGAGATGAGCGTCAACTACACTCTGCTCGGTCCAGACGCCTTCGATCTGGAGAGGGTGGCACAGTTGATTGACCAGGCCGCGGCGGCGCAGCCGGATGGCATCGCCTTGACCGTGACCGACCCCGATCTGTTCCGCGAGCCCATCCAGCGGGCGATGGATGCGGGCATCCCGATGCTGGCTTACAATGCCGGTGCAGGCCCCATCGAGGACGGCATTGACTACATGACCTACCTGGGCCAGGATGAGTATGCCGGTGGTTACCTGGGCGGCCTGAAGCTGGCGGCCAAGGGTGGCACCAAGGGCGTGTGCATCAACCAGCAGGTCGGACACACGGGCCTGGACAAGCGCTGCAATGGCTTCATAGATGCCATGGGCGAGAAGGGCATTCCGGCCGAGGTGCTGGCTATCGGTGATGATCCTGCCGAGTCACAGACCATCATCTCCGACTACTACACCGCCAACCCGGACACCGGCATCTTCCTGACGCTGGGCCCCAACGGCGCTAACCCCTTCTACGCCTTCATGGAAGCGGCCGGCCTGGGCCCCGGCGATGTGGTGCATGGCACCTTCGACCTCAGTCCGGAGATCATCGCCCGTATCAAGGACGGCACAACCCTGTTCGGCATTGACCAGCAACCCTTCCTGCAAGGGTATGGCGCGGTGCAGGGCCTGGTGCTTAAGATCCGCTATGGCATCAGCCCGGCATTGCCGGTGACGCCGACCGGTCCCGGCTTCGTTGATGCCAGCAACGTGGGCATCGTGGAAGCACTAGCCGGTGAGTATCGCTAAATCGAGCTGACCACTATCATGTAACGGTAGGGGCGGCGTGTTCTCCGCCCCTACCGCGATGGCCAGCCCGTGTTGCGTGGGGTGCTGTGAGTACGGAACACGTACGCAACACAGCCTAAATGTAGCATCAGCAGGCGTCTCTTCCCATCTGTTGCCAGGACGGCTTCTGGTTGCAGCAAAAAGGAGGCATGACATCGTGAGTGCGGTTGCGGAGCGGCTGAGACCCGCGCGTCGTCTGCTCATCGACTCCCCTGTCACAGGGCCCTTAATTACCCTGATCGTTGTCGTTGTTCTTTTCTCCTTGTTCATCCCCAATTTCCTCACTGTGCGCTCGTTATCGGGCATTATCAATGCTGCCACTCTGACCGGGACGATCACTATCGGCACCACCCTGCTGATGATCGCCGGCGAGTTTGATCTTTCCGTGGGGCCGATGATGGCCTTTGGAGGGTTCCTCTATGGCCTCAACACTGTGGAAGGCGGGAACCCTCTGTGGGCCCTGTTTCTGGCCCTGCTCGTGCCCGCCTTGATGGGAGCCATCAACGGCATCATCGTCAACCGCACCCATATCCCTTCGTTCATCACTACCCTGAGCATGATGTTCATCTACCGTGGGGTGGTCTGGCTCTTCTCAGGAGGTCAGATGTTTCAGACCGTGGAGAAGGTCCTCATCTACGATGTCTTTAACGGACGAATGGACGCGATCGCTGATGCAGTGAAGGGAGCCAATTTCCGCACCGCTGCGCTGTGGTGGATGGGCCTGGTTCTGGTGTTTCAATACATCCTCGTGCGCACCAAGTTCGGCAATCACGTGTTTTCCATCGGCGGCAACGTGGGGGCCGCTGCTGCGCAGGGAGTGAACGTGAAGCGGGTGAAGCTGATCTGTTTTATCCTTTCCGGGGCACTGGCCGGCTTTGCTGGGGTTTTGCTGTTCAGCCAGTTCAAAACGGTGCGCATTGCCACGGGCGCCGGAGAAGAGCTCAAAGCGATTGCCGCCGCCGTGGTCGGCGGCACGTTGTTGACCGGAGGGTCGGGCAGCATTGTGGGTGCGCTGCTCGGCGGCTTGATCATCAGCACGTTACGCACCGGCGTTGTGCTGACTAACCTGATTCCGGCGGACAACTTCGAGGCGATTGTCGGTGTGACGATCGTGGGCGCCGCCGTTTTCAACCACTGGATCCGCAGGCGGTCTTGATCAGACCTGGCCCTGGCCTGTTTCGAGAAATCGTGACTGAAACCTGTCCGGTCTGAGCAGGCTTTGCCCCCGCTTCCGACGTTATGCGGAGGAGAGTTGTTATGAGCGATAATGGGCACGATACACCTATCGTCTGCATGGAGGGAATCGTCAAGCGCTTCGGCACCATCACGGCGTTGGATGGTGTGGACTTTAGCGTTTGCTCACACGAGGTGGTGGGCTTGTTGGGTGACAACGGCGCTGGCAAATCCACGCTGATCAAGTGTTTGACCGGTATACACATCCCCGAGGGGGGGCGAATCACCTTCGAAGGCAAGCCCGTGCGGATTTCCTCCCCGCGAGAAGCGCGAGCCCTGGGAATCGAGACCTGTTATCAGGATCTGGCCCTGGTTAACCAGATGAGCATCGTGCGCAACTTCTACTTGGGACGCGAGCTGGTGCGCAGAATTGGTCCCCTTCACTGGCTGGATGTTCGGCAGATGAGCAGGCAAGCATGCCAGGCGCTGCGCGACATCGGTATCGAGATCCGTTCGCCGTCAGAGAAGGTGGGCAAGCTCTCCGGTGGTGAACGGCAATCCATTGCCATTGGCCGGGCCAAGCATTTCGGCGCCAAACTCCTGATCCTGGACGAGCCAACGTCGGCGTTGTCGGTGGGCGAGACGCGCAAGGTGCTCGCTTACACACAAGCGGCCAAAGAACGTGGGCTGGGCGTCATCTTCATCACCCACAACGTCCATCACGTGTATCAGGTCGCCGATCGCTACGCCATCCTCCGGCACGGTAGACTGGTCGGCATCTATGACCGGGCCGAGCTGACGCAGGACGACATCGCCGATCTGATCACCGGTGAACGCGAACGCTGAATCTGATCTGTAGGAAAGGAGCGCACATGTCTAACGTGAACATCGGACTGATCGGCGCCGGCCGCATCGGCAAGCTGCACGCCCAGCATCTGGCCTACCGTATTCCCGGCGTCAGGCTGCTGGCCGTGGCCGACGTTTTCGCAGATGCCGCCGAACGGTGTGCGGCCGAGTGCCAGATCCCTGCTGTCTTCGAGGACCATCGCCGCATCCTCGATAATCCCGACATCGAGGCCGTGGTGATCTGTTCCAGCACAGACACGCACGCCCAGCTCATCGAGGAGGCCGCCGCGGCCGGCAAGCACATCTTCTGCGAGAAACCCATTGATTTTGACCTGGGCAAGATCGACCGCGCCCTGCAGGCTGTGGACCGCGCCGGCGTCAAGCTGCAGGTGGGCTTCAACCGTCGCTTCGACCCCAATTTTAAGCGGGTGCGCGACCTGGTGGCCGAGGGCAAGATCGGCACGCCGCACATCGTGCGCATCACCAGCCGCGACCCGGCGCCGCCGCCCATCGCCTACGTCAAGGTCTCCGGCGGCATCTTCCTGGACATGACCATCCACGACTTCGACATGGCCCGCTACCTGATCGGCGACGAGGTGACGGAAGTGTACGCCGCGGGCGGGGTGCTGGTGGATCCCGAGATCGGCCAGGCCGGCGACATTGACACGGCGATCGTCACGCTGCGCTACGCCGGCGGGGCCCTGGGCACCATTGACAACAGCCGCCGGGCTGTCTACGGCTACGACCAGCGAGTGGAGGTCTTCGGCTCCGAGGGGATGGTGGCGGTCACCAACGACACGCCCGATTCGGCGCTGGTCAGCGATTCCACAGGCGTGCATGGCTCCCTGCCCCTGTTCTTCTTCGTGGAACGCTACACCGACTCCTACATCGCCGAGATGCAGGCCTTCGTCGAGTGCATCCAGCAGGACAGAGAGCCGCCTGTCACAGGTATTGACGGCCGCATCCCCGTGGTGATGGGCTACGCCGCCGGGAAGTCGTATGCGGAGAATCGCCCAGTCAGGCTCAGTGAGATCGCGGCTGCGCGGGGTTAACCCCTTGTTCCCGCTTACGGCGACAACTTGCTTGACAAGAGCGGAGAAGTGTGATAGATTCAACCGTGCCACCGTATGCACATTCTCAAAACGTGGAGCAAGGGGTTCTACTCAGCTTCTTTGCCGTTCCCGAGCCTTGGATTGAAATTCAAGGCTGGCACGGAAAGTCCGTTCAAACGGGCTGGACTGGTGAGCTTTTCCAGTCGGCTTTCAGCCGACTTCTGCGTACCAGGCTGAGAATTCATTCTCAGACTCAGGACAGGCTGAGGAATCACGAGCAGGACTCATTTGCACGGGGAACCAGCGTCCACGGAAGGAGGTGATCATCGCAAAAACCACACCTTTCGGCCCGTCAGGCAAGGCGGCCTGACATCGTCAGTCCGTTTCATAACGTCAATTTCCAAGGAGGAAGGAAACATGAAGCGCTGGATGCCGCTTATGGCATTGCTCGTCGTCTCGACCCTGATTTTGACCGCCTGCCCGGCTGCCACGCCGCAGGTCATCGAAGTCCCCAAGGAAGTGGTGGTCGAGAAGACGGTCATCGAGACCGTCGAGGTGGTGAAAGAGGTACCCGTTGAGAAGATCGTCAAGGAGACGGTCGAGGTGGAGAAGGTTGTTGTGGCTACCCCGGTGCCGATGCCCACCGAGATCACCCTGGTTGACACCAACTCCGGGGCCAACTTCCAGTGGTACTGGCAGAACCAGGTGGTCCCGGCCATCCAGGAGCAGTTGGGGGTCACGGTCAACTACATGGTCGCCAGCGAGGCGGAACTGATCGAGCGCATGAAGGCCTGGGAGACTGGCCAGGGCGACTCTCACCTTCTGTTCGTCAAGCCGGAGACTATCCCCAAGGCTTTGGGTGAAGGCCTGGAGTTGGAGACGCTCTATACGGACAAGGTGGACGTCATCCCTAACATCGAGAAGTGCCCCAAGGCTTACCTGGAGACGGTGTTGGGCGTCCCGATTGGTGGCAAGGGCGCGCTGTACTGGAGAAGTCAGTATGCCCTGATCTACAACTCCGAGTACATCAAGGACCCGCCCACCTCCTGGCAGGAGTTCTACGATCGGCGGGAGGAGTGGAAGGGGCACATCGGCCTGGTGCGCCCGGATGCCAAGTCCGGCTCGTCCTACCGCATCCCCTACAGCTTCCTGAACGCTTACGTGAAGATGACCGACGATGAGGGCAAGGCCATCCCGCTGGCGGATCTGCAGGCGACGGCGGAGTGGCAGGACGCCTGGGCCAGGCTGGTGGACTTCTACACCTACGGCAGGCTGCCCATCCCGGCCGAACCGCCCAACCTGTTCGAGGACTTCAACGCCGGCGACACCTGGATCAGCTTCTACGCTTTGGACTACTCGCTGTGGTCCCGCCACCAGGGCACCATGCCCCCCACCATTAAGTCCAGTTTCCTGGCCGAGGGCATGGCCGCCGGTTCCGATGGCTACCTGATCGTGCCGGCGGGCATCCCCGAGGAGTACAAGCCCGTGGTCTACAAGGTGATCAACTTCCTGCTCTCCGACGACCAGCAGATCCGGCTGATCACCACCATGTGGCAGTACACCGGCACGGACATCTGGGACAAGATCCCCGGCATCGTCTGGGACACCATCCCGGCCTGGGAGGACATGGAGCCGGCCCGGCTGGTGGTCGCCAACAAAGAGGTGACCACCTTCATCAAGGAGACAGGGCCTGAGGCGCTGGTGCCCCAATAACCTTGACCGGCGCCGGTTGACCTCTGTGTGACTGCTGTATGAGAACAAGGGAGGCCCCTGCAGGGTGTTGCAGCCCGCGGTGGGCCTCCCCGTTCTGAAGGTGGCTGATCATGAAACGTGGTTCGAGGGTTCGCTCCGGCCTGCTCACCCTGCTGATGCTCTCGCCCGGCCTGGCCAGCTTCTTCGGCCTGTTCTTCTATCCGATGCTGGTCTCGATCCTGCGCAGCCTGCGGCCAGAAGGGCAGCAGATCGGCTGGACGCTGCAGCACTACATCACCTTCCTGCGCGAGCCGCGGGCGCGGGAGGTCATCGTCCTCACCTTCGTGCTCTCCATCGGCTCAACGCTGTGCTCCATCCTGTTCAGCGTGCCCCTCTGCCTGGTGCTGCGCCAGAAGCTGCGCGGGCATCGCTTCTTCCGGCTGACGATGCTCATCCCCCGCGTGGTGCCCGGCCTCATCGGCGCTCTGGGGTTGTTGCTGCTGTTCGGCTCGCGCGGCTGGGTGAACCTGTTCCTGCTGCGATTCGTGCCCTTCATCAACGAGCCGGTGCGCATCAACTACACCATTCCCGGCCTCATTCTGTTCTACACCTGGCTCTTTTTTCCCTTCACGTCGGTGACGACGATCTCCACACTGGAGAGCCTCGATCCGGCCATCGAGGAGGCGGCCGGCGTGTCCGGCGCCAACCGCTGGCAGGTGCTGCGCCACGTGGTGATTCCGCTGATCATGCCGGGCATCCTGGCCGGCTCGGTGCTGACCTTCATGGCCGCCTTTGGGGCTTTTAGCATCCCGCTGGTCGCCGGCGGGAACTACCGGCCTCTGTCCGTGGAGATCTATCGGCAGATCAACTTCACGCCGTCTCGCTGGTCGGCGGCCTGTGCCAGGGCCATGATCATGGCCGCGCTGCAGGTGGGCTTCCTCACCATCTACATGCGCGTGCTCAGGAGGCCAGCCGCATGACCCTGATCCGGCAATACTTCAAGGCCATCTGGAGCGGGCGCAAGCTGCTCATCTTCACCTTTCTGCTCTGCTTCGGACTGCTGATCTACCTGCCGTTCCTGATGATCGCCCTCAAGTCCATCGGCAAGGGCTGGTTTGGCCGGCTGTGGCTGCCGCCCCAACTGACGCTGGACTGGTACAGGTGGGCCATCGAGGTGACGAACATCCCCGAGATCACCAAGAACACGCTGATCATCGCCGGGCTGGCCGTGAGCATGGCCACGCTCATCGGCATCCCCACCGGCTGGGCCTTTGGCCGCTACCGCATCCCGGGCAAGGAGCTGCTGATGGCCATGATCCTGCTGCCGCGCATGATCCCGCCCATCGCCTACGCCCTGGGCGTGGCCCAGATCTTCTACCGGCTGCACCTGGTCAACACCCATTTCGGCGTGGCCCTGGCCCACGTGGCCGTCTGCGCGCCCTACGCCATCCTGGTGCTTTCCGCAACCTTCGAGGGATTGGACGAGCGGGTGTTGGAGGCGGCGTCCGTCTGCGGGGCCAACCCCTTGCGCACCTTCTTCCACGTCATCGTGCCCCTCATCCTGCCGGGTATCCTCTCCTCCATGATCTTCACCTTCACCACGTCGTACAACGAGTTCACGCTGACGCTGATGACCTACGGCAAGGACACCATCACCCTGCCCGTGCGCACCTACATCGCCCTGGGCGAGGGGTACTGGGAGGTGACCAGCGCCATGAGCATCCTCCTGGTCATCCCCTCGCTGCTGGTGCTGTTTTTGATTCAGAGGCAGGTGGCGCCGGAGAAGCTGGTGGGTGGGTTCAAGGGGGTGTGAGTTGGGTGTATTTGTCGCCCGACATGGTCTGTGCTACACTGCGGACAGCATTCGCACCCGTGAGGAGGGAGAGAAATGGCACAAACAGTGACTTTGGAACTGCCCCATACGATTTATCTGCCGGCCAGGCGCATGGCTGAGGCGACCGACCGTCCGTTGGAAGATCTACTGGTACGTGCTCTGCAGGCTTCGCTCCCGCCGCTTGATGGGTTGCCCGCGGAATTGACGGAAGAACTGATTGAACTGGAGAGCTTGGGCGATGAATCTCTTTGGCGGGTGATGGTGAGCAGGGTGCCGGCGACGCAACAACGCGGGTTGGATCGCTTGCTCCGCAAGAACCAGGCAGGTACGCTGACTGAGCGGGAGCGACAGAAGTTAGACCAACTGCAGCGTGAAGCAGACCGGGTGATGTTGCGCAAGGCCCGGGCCGCGGTGCTGTTGCGCTTTCGAGGGCATCGTCTCCCCACACTGGAAGAACTGCGCCGGCTTGCCCCACAGACATGAGCGCCCCAAAGAGAAGCATACCTGCCCGCCTGCGACATCGGGTAGCTGAAGAGGCACGGCATCGCTGTGGATATTGTCTGCGCACGGGGGAGTTGACAGGCATGCCGATGACCCTGGATCACATTATCCCCGAAGCGGCCGGTGGTTCCTCGTCTGATGAGAATCTCTGGTTGGCCTGTCGCCGCTGCAATGAATTTCAAAGGTGTCCAGACTCACGCCCGTGACCCACTGACGGGCAGGCGGGTACGGCTGTTCAATCCGCGCCGGCAGAAGTGGAATGAGCACTTCGCGTGGAGCGAAGACGGAACACAGATCCAGGGACTGACTCCTTGTGGCCGCGCCACCGTCGTGGCGCTCAAACTGAACAACCCCGAGATTGTCGTCGCCCGACGGCTTTGGGTTAGCGTCGGTTGGTGGCCCCCAGAGGACTGATCGCCCCTACGAGCTGTGCTTAGCGGGGCTATTGGGAGGTGACCAGCGCCATGAGCATCATCCTGGTCATCCCCTCGCTGCTGGTGTTGTTTATGATCCAGCGGCAGGTGGCACCGGAGAAGCTGGTGGGTGGGTTCAAGGGCGTGTAGACTACGAGGGACGCTTCCTTTGTGATTGCCCTTCGACTTGCTTACGAGTATAATGGTCGAGTATAATGGTCTATGGAGGCGGTGTTAGAAGCTCAACCGCGTGTAGACATTCAGCCAGGGGAGGAAAGACTGATGGCAGAGACAAGTGCATTGCAGAAGCTGCTCCAGCCTGATCCTAACACGATAGTTGACATACCAATTGAGCAACTTCTCTTGGATACTGAGAATGCTCGCCTCGCTTGGAAAGTCGAAGGCGATAGCCAGGAAGATTTGGTGGATATCCTCTGGACCGAGATGGCGGTGGACGAGGTAGCCTTGTCCATTGCTGAGAATGGCTTCTTCCGATCAGAGCCATTGTTCGTGATCATACAGAATCCTGACGAGGAGGATCCGAGCAAGCGAAGGTATATAGTTGTTGAAGGTAACCGAAGACTTGCAGCAGTACTTCTACTGCGCGACGAAAAACTGCGGCAGAAGGTTGGGGCGACTGACCTTCCTGTTATTGATGAGGAGAGACGGACTGAACTGGGTAAGCTGCCAGCGATCATTTACCCGAGCCGAGAAAGCCTTTGGACGACGGTTGGCTTTCGTCACATCAACGGGATAAAACCGTGGGATAGTTTCAGTAAAGCGAAGTATGTTGCAGAGGTGCGTGAAACCTACGGGATACCGCTGGAAGAAATCGCCCAGAGGATTGGTGATCGACACGCAACAGTTACGAGGTTGTATCGGGGCTACAAGGTTCTTGAGCAGGCGGAGTCGACTGGTGTATTCGACAAAGAGGACAGGGCTCGAAATCGTTTCTATTTCTCGCACCTGTATACGGCGCTTGATCAGAGAGACTTCCAAGAATTCCTTGGTATTGGCTCGGAAACCTCTTTGAAGCCCAATCCTGTTCCGAAATCACATCTCGACGAACTTGGAGAATTGATGGTCTGGCTTTATGGAAAGAAATCCGAAGAGGTCGAGCCTGTTGTTAGGAAACAGAATCCCGACCTAAACATCCTTAGGAAGGTCGTCAGTAGACCGGAGTCTCTATCTGCTCTTCGGAGCGGATACTCACTTCAGCAATCGCACCTTATTGCGATAGGGGACAGGAAACGTTTCCGTGATGCCTTGACAAGTGCAAAGATAGAACTACAGAATGCAAAGGCCACAGTCACCACTGGATACACTGGAGAAGAAGACCTGTACGAGATGATCCATGATGTCAGTCGTCTTGCAGACACCATTAGACGTGAGATGGAAGACAGAAGAGAGGAATTGGGCATAGAGGAAGTCAAGCAAGTCAGAAGTTCAGTTGATCGCCGGAGAAATCGACATGGTTGATTTGCCCTTTGACGACCTTACAGATCCCCTCAGATTAGCGGATTGGCTAGAACTGCATGCGTTGTGCTCTCCGGACCACAATTCGAGCAGGGGGGATCTAGAAAGCGCTCTCCGTACAGCTGCTCTCCTTGAACTTGACGACGACGAGGAAATCGAACTGAAGCTCTTGGAAGTCTTCTGGGAACTGGAAGAGCGCGCAAGGGCAGCAGAACAAGCATATCCTTTTGACCTTGCCTTCCGAGGGGGCGTCCTTGAACTCAGATCGAATTGGGAGAGCTTTCCAGCTTACGTTTTCTGTCTCTGCTTGTCCTATTTTGGTTCGGAAGACGCTGCCCCCCGTAAACTGTTCGAGGAAGTATCGCGTCTAGCGGCAAGAGGCTATTTACAAGGGGAAGCGGTTGGATTCGGATCGCCGCGTACAGAACTTCCTAGATCCTTCTCCGTGGCAATTGCGGAACTATGTCAACGCATCGGTGAAGGGGAAGGCTATAGCGATCAACCGTCGCTCAGTCGCAAAGATGATAGACTTGATCTGGTTGCTTGGAAAGAGTTCGTGGACAGGCACCCCAGCAAGGTATTGATGTTCGGTCAGTGTGCCTCCGGTTGGAACTGGGAAGCGAAGCTGACGGAGTTGCAACCGAAAGCGTTCTGCGATCATTGGATGCAAGAGACCCCTGTTAGCCCCTTGATAAGCTCGCTGTTCATCCCACACCGAATCGAACCTTCTAAATGGAAGTGGGTTGCCAGGAACGCAGGTATCGTCTTCGACCGTTGTCGAATAGCGTTTTGGGCGCATCAAGAAGGCGCCAACTTCGATGCCATCATATCCTGGATCAAGGGCCTGTTGGTGCAGGTTCAGTCATGAAAGATTATCCTGGTTCTACTTCTGCCTATTCGGCGAGATTGCTTAGTCCTTTTCGCTATCCGGGTGGAAAGACCTGGCTGGTACCTCGTATTTGCCATTGGCTTGATAGCATGGAGGTTGAACCGGCGGAATTCATTGAGCCGTTCGCTGGTGGTGGCATAGTTGGCCTAAATGTTGCCTTTAGACAACTTGCTGATCGCGTCACGCTTGTGGAACTAGACGACGAAGTTAGTGCCGTCTGGCAGACAGTCATCCATGGCGATGCAAGGGACTTTGCCAAGCGAATTGCTACTTTCGATCTCACTCTCGAGTCAGTCAACGAGTGGCTGGCAAAGGCTCCCTGTAGCGTGGAAGATAGAGCATTTCGGACGATCTTGAGAAACCGAGTCAATCGTGGGGGCATTCTGGCTTCAGGGGCTGGCATGCTAAGAAACGGAGAGGATGGTAGAGGCATCAAATCACGTTGGTACCCAGTAACTTTGAGCAAAAGGATACTGGAGATAGCCAAGATGCGTGATCGCATCACGTTTGTCAAAGGCGATGGTCTTGAAGTGCTTAGACAGAATGCCAATCGTGCAGATGTTGCATTCTTCATTGACCCACCCTATACAGCTGGGGGTAAACGGGCTGGAAGACGGCTCTATACTCACCACCAACTCGACCATGAAGAACTCTTTCGGATCACTAGTATATGTGATGGCGATTTCTTAATGACCTACAGTAATGATGAGAGAGTTCGTAAACTCGCACAGCAACACGGTTTTGATGTTCAAGAGATTGCAATGAAGAGTAGTCATCATGAAAAGATGACCGAACTGCTCATCGGACGCGACTTGGATTGGGCCAGATGATTTCAGGTCACGGAGTAACGGCTGTGAAGAGGACAAAGATCCTGAGAAAAAGACAGTGTTGTAGGAATACACGACATGCCCGACAACATGATTGAGTTACGCAACGTCACTAAACACTACGGCAACATCGTGGCCAATGACCACATCAACCTGGGTATCCGCCGCGGGGAGTTGATGACGCTGCTGGGGCCTTCGGGCTGCGGCAAGACGACGGCGCTGCGCTGCATCACCGGCCACAATATCCCCGACGAGGGCCAGGTGCTCATTGACGGTAAGGACGTGACCGACGTGCCCACCCACAAGCGGGAGCTGGGCATGGTCTTCCAGAACTTCGCCCTCTTCCCGCACATGACCGTGTTCGACAACGTGGGCTTCCCGCTGATGATCCGCGGCCTGCCTAAGTCCGAGCGGCGAGAACGGGTTATCG
This sequence comes from Chloroflexota bacterium, assembly GCA_014383605.1. The sequence continues at coordinate 3,916 of JACNHM010000284.1, read as the reverse complement.
GCGCGCTGCGGCTGATCCGCATGGAGGAGTACGAAAGCCACTACCCCCGCCAGATCTCCGGCGGCCAGCAGCAGCGGGTGGGGCTGGCGCGGGCCCTGGTCTACCGCCCCAAGGTGCTGCTGTTGGACGAGCCGCTCTCCAACCTGGATGCCAAGCTGCGGGAGGAGATGCGCTTCGAGATCCGCGACCTGATTGACCGGCTGGGCATCACGGCGGTGTACGTCACTCATGACCAGGCGGAGGCGCTGGCCCTTTCCGACCGCGTGGCGGTGATGAACAAGGGGTGTATCGAGCAGGTAGGCACGCCCGACGAGATCTACGATAGCCCCCAGTCCCGCTTCGTGGCCGACTTCATCGGGCTGTCCGATTTCATCGAGGGCACGGTGGTCGCCGTGGATGCGGAGCGGGGCACGGCATTCATCCGGGTGGAAGGGCTGGAGATGTGCGTCCCTGTGCGGCGGGACATGGCGCCTGGGCGCAGCACGTTGCTCTTCGTCCGTCCCAACGATGTGAGCTTGCTGCCCGCTTCTTCCGAAGACGACACCAACGTTTTCCCCGGTGTGGTGCACAAGAAGACCTACCTGGGCGACCGCAACGACTACCGCGTCATCGTGGGCGAGGGGCTGGAGCTGCGCGTGCAGACCGACGGCAAGGTGCGCTTCGACGAGGGCGAGAGGGTGAAGGTGCATCTGCCCGTGCCCCACTGCCGGGTGATCGTGGAATGACGGTCATGGCAGTACCGGCTGACCTTGGCGTCATTCCTGAGAGGGATGCCCTTGGATTGTCGGAGACGAATGACGAAGGACGAATGTTCGAAGCGCGGTTCGTCCTTCGTCGTTCGTCCTTCGTCTCATCGGCTAGCACGGAACGGTTGAACAGCCATGAGCGGTATGATGGACCCAACACAGATCTACGACATCGCTTTCGTAGGCCACTACACCAAAGACACCATCGTTTCCGCCGCCGGCACGCGGGTCGTGGATGGCGGCGCTTGCAACTATGGAGCCAACGTTGGCATCCGGATGGGGCTTAAGACCGCTGTCGTCACCCGACTGGCCGCAGAGGACGTCCACGTGGTGGAGGGACTCAGGCAACAGGGGGTGGACGTGTTCGTGCGATTCACGCCGCAATCCACCTGCCTGCGGTTGGAGTACCCCACCGCCAACGTGGACGAGCGGGTCATCACCGTGACCAGCACCGCCGGGCCTTTCACGCCGGCCGAAGTCGAGACACTGCAAGCGCGGGCCATCCTCATCGGCGCGTCGCTGCGCGGCGAGGTCAGCCTGGAGGTAGTCGAAGCGCTGGCGAGCAAAGAGACGCGGCTGGCCGCCGACGTGCAGAGCTTCCTGCGCGTGGTGCGCGAGGGCGTGCTGGTGGCCGAACCGTGGCCGGAAAAGCGGCTGGCGCTGGCCCTCTTGGACGTGCTGAAGGCCGACGCGGTGGAAGCGGTGCTGCTCACCGGCGAGAGCGACCTCCGGCGTGCCGCACAGATGATCGCCGACCTGGGCCCCGGCGAGGTGGTGCTCACCCACCGCCATGGCCTGCTGGTCTACGCCGCAGGCCAATTCCACGAGGCCCCCTTCTTCCCGCGAGAACTGGTCGGCCGCAGCGGCCGCGGCGACACCACCATCGCCGCCTACATGGCCAAACGGTTGACCGCGTCGCCCGCCGAGGCCACGGTCTGGGCCGCGGCCGTGGCCAGCCTGAAGATGGAAGCGGAAGGACCTTTCCGCAGACCGATCAGCGACGTCGAAGACGTGATTCGGAGAGAGTACGAAGGACAGGTATGAGAGATCGCTCCACAGCAGCGGCGCGGCTGTCGTCCCCCGATTTCCTGGTCGTGGGGCACGTGACCAAGGACCTGTATCAGGATGGCTACCGCATCGGCGGCACGGTGACCTTTGCGGCCATCACTGCCGCCCGCCTGGGCCGGCGGCCCGCCGTGCTCACCCGAGCGGCGGCCGACCTGCCGCTGGCGGAAGCGCTGCCTGGCGTCGAAGTCCTGCGCCTCCCTTCCCCCGTGACCACGACCTTCGAGAACGTCTACGGTCCCACGGGCCGTCATCAGATCGTCCACGCCGTGGCCGAGCCGCTGCGTTGCAGCGACGTGCCGCCGGATTGGCAGCGCATCCCCATCGTGCTGCTGGGGCCGCTGGTGCAGGAGATCGGGCCGGACATGGCCGCCTGTTTTGAGGGGCTGATCGGAGTGACGCCGCAAGGGTGGATGCGGCAGTGGAACGACGCCGGGCGGGTAAGCTCCCGTCCCTGGGACTGTGCGGAGCACGTGCTGCTGGCCGCCGATGTGCTGGTGCTGAGCGAAGAGGACCTGGGCGGCGATCTGGCTCCCCTGCACGAGTACGTGCGTCTGTGCCCGACCGTTGTTCTCACCACCGGCTGGCAGGGGGCGACGGTGTTCCTCGAGGGCGAAAGGTACGAGGTGCCTCCCCGTCCTGCACGCGAGATGGACCCCACCGGCGCCGGTGACATCTTCACCGCCGCCTTCCTGATCCGTCTGGAGGAGACCGGCGATCCGCTGTTGGCGGCCCGCTTCGCCAACGTGGTGGCCTCGTTTTCCGTCGAGCAGTCCGGCACGGAGAGTATCCCCCCGCGGGCGCAGGTCGAAGGTTGGCTGGCGGCCCATAGCTGATGGTCGGCAAAGCGGGGGGAGTTGCAACATGACCACTACGGCAGAGCTGCGTGCCTGGCAGCGCCGCATTTTCGTCACCTGCTGGCTGACCTACGCCAGCTTTTATTTTTGCCGCGTGAACCTCTCGGTCGCGCTGCCGGCCATTCAGGGGGAGTTCGCTTGGTCCAAGACGGAAGCGGGGCTCGTCGGCAGCGCGCTGTTCTGGGCCTACGCCTGCGGCCAGTTCATCAACGGCCAACTGGGTGACCGCTTGCACGTGCGCCGCTTCGTCGCCGTGGGTTTGCTGGCATCGGTGGCGCTGAACGTGGCCTTCGGCTTCGCCGCCAGCCTGCCGCTGATGATCGTCCTCTGGGCAGCCAACGGCTACTTCCAGTCCACCGGCTGGGGGCCGATCGTGCGCACCGTCTCCCGCTGGTTCGGCCCGGCGCGGCGGGGACGGCTCTCGGCGCTCCTGGGGCCCAGCTATGTGCTGGGGCACGTGGGCTCCTGGCTCCTGTCCGGCTGGCTCGTCGTCCGTTGGGGCTGGCGGGCGGCCTTCTGGGTTCCGGCGGCGCTGGTGGCCCTCTCCGCTTTACACTGGACGGTGCGCGTGCGCAATGCGCCGCAGGACGTGGGGTTGATACCACCCGAGGGAACCGTTGACGGGCCACCCGCGGCGCGGGGCGGCTGGCAGGGCTTGCTGCAGCGCACGTTCGCTCATCCTCGCCTGCGCTGGGCGGCGCTGGCCAACGTTGCCCTGGGCTTCGTGCTGGGCAGCGCCACGCTCTGGGCGCCTACCTACCTGGTCGAAGTGCTGGACATGGACATCGGCGGCGCGGCGACGAGCGCTGTGGTGCTGCCGCTCTGCGGCCTGGCCGGGGTGCTCATCGCCGGTTGGGCCAGCGACCGCTTCTTCCGCTCCCGCGTGGCGCCGATGACCGTTGTGTTGATGGCCGGACTGGCGGCCAGCGTGTTGGCGATCCGTTTCCTGGCTCCGCGGGGCGGCCTGGCGCTGGCCGTGGCGCTGCTGGGACTCACCGGGGCCATGAGCCACGGGGCTGGCTCCATCCTGGTCACCGTGTTGCCGCTCAGCCTGAGCCACGAGGGGGGCGTCTCCTCGGCTGCTGGCTTCCTCGACTTCACCGGCTACGTCGGCGCCGGCCTCGGCGGGCTGCTGGCCGGCGCGCTGGTGGATGGCTGGGGTTGGGATGCTGTGTTCGTCTGCTGGGCCGTGGTGGCCCTGTTGGGGCTGGCGGCAACGGCACCCCTGTTGAGAAGCGAGCGGGGAGA
>JACNHM010000224.1 GCA_014383605.1 Chloroflexota bacterium | reverse complement strand
CTGGAGAGCCTTGGCCTGAGCGAGGAGGCGAAAACGTGAGCTACGACACACTGACAGCTATAGCTGAATACGAGGGCGTGAGGCCAGACGACCTGCTCGTCCTGGCCAAGAAGAACGATCCCTGGGGCGCCGGCAGCACACCGGGGCTGCGTCGCAGTGCGGAGTGGTTTGCCGGCCTGTGGCGTGCCTTTGGCTACACCCGGGGCGTCCACCTGCGGCGCGTCCACTACCAACTCGTCAGCCAGGAGCAGCCGGTGCTGCTCCCCAACGGCAAGCCGTACCAGAACACGGAGAACTGCTGGAACTACCTCTGCGAGGCGGGCAAGCAGGCCCGCTACCAGGGATTGGTGGCTGCCGAGGCCTTCGTGGATCGCCGCAATCCGGATCCCCTCATCCACCGCAGCGACCGTGGCTGGCTGACGGGCGGCTCTTGGGAATGGGATCTGGCCGAGTGGGATTTCCCCCAGGTAGAGGTGGCTTGCGTCTTTGAGGCTGACCTGGCCCGCCCCACCGCCGAGGCCTGGGGCTACGAGGGGGTGCAGGAATTGCAGCCCTACCTCCTGGAGGTGTGGGCCGAGAAGACGACGATGAACGACGTCCTGGAACCCCTCTGCCGCCGCTACCAGGCCAACCTGATCACGGGCATGGGCTTCATGTCCATCACGGCGGTGGTGGATCTCCTGGAGCGCATCCGGCAGATCGGCAAGCCCGGCCGCATCTTCTACATCTCCGACTACGATCCGGCCGGCTACGGGATGCCCATCGCCGTGGCCCGCCAGGTGGAGTTCTGGGCGCAGGGCGAGGGGCTGGACGTCGCCCTCACACCGCTGGTGCTCACCGCCGACCAGGTAGCGCAGTTTCGCCTGCCCCGTGCGCCGGTGAAGAGCAGCGACCGGCGGAAGGCCGGCTGGGTGGCCACACACGGGGCGGGGGCGGTGGAGCTGGACGCCCTGGAGGCGCTGTACCCCGGCGAGTTGGCGGGCATCGTCTCCCGGGCACTGGCCCGCTACCACGACGCCACCCTGGACCATCAGGCGGAGGAGCAGCGATGGGCGCTGCAGCGGGCGGCACGGCTTGCCGTGCGGGAGGCCACGGAGCCCTTCCTGGACGAGCTGGGGCGATTAGAGGATGAGATCGGGCTCGTGACTGACGGCTATCGGCCCCAGATCCAGCTCGTCTTGGAGAGGTTGGAGGACTTGCGAGCCGAGATGCAGGAGGAACTGGCCCCGTTGATCGAGGAGGCTGAGGATCTGCGGGCACAGATGCAGTCCGCTCTGGAAGATATCGACCTGGATCCCGACCGGGACTACCCGTTGCCCGAGCCGGAGGTGGCCGGCGACGACGACGAGCCGCTCTTCAGCACCCGGCGGGACTACCTGGATCAGCTGGCAGCCTACCAGGCGCACCAGGGGAACGGAGGGGGGATATGAGCGAGGCAACACAGCACACGGCCGGCCGCATCTACTGCCTGCTGCTGATGCAGACGGAGGGAACGGGCCAGGGGGGAGCTACCCCCTGCCGGATGGGGATGGTCGTCGTCGCCGAGGAGTCGCCCCAGCTGGCCTGTTGGCAGGCGCTCGTGCGCTACCCCGGCTGTCGTGTGCTGGCCAATGTGGACATCAGCGACGTGGTGAGGCAGCAGGCGGCGATGGCCGTCCAGATGACCGGGGTGGAGGTGGATGGGCACAGCCTGTCGGATCTTCGCCTGCAGCGCGCAAACAGAGCGAGGTTGGTGGCATGACAGAGATGGTTTGGACAAGAGAAACGGCGCTGGCTGCCGGCCGGCGGCTGGCAGAAGCCTTGGGCCGCTGGCCCTGCCGCGACGAATGGCAAGCACTGGCCCGGCACGCCGCCCTGGCCGGCGATCCCCTGCCCTCGGCCTGGTTCATCTATCGGGCCTTCGGCGGCCACACCGCCTTCGGGCGGGCTGTGGGGGCGCTTCCGCCGGAAGAGGATCCCGTGGCGAGGCCACACCTGACGCCCTTGCTCAGGCCCCAGATCGTGACTGAACGCCGTGTCCCGGTCCCCACGCCGCTGGGCAGCAGCACCTACATCTTCTCCCATCACCGGCAGCCCACGGCCATCATTATCGACCTCATCCCGCCGGAGCCGGTGTGGGACTTCGACCGGGTGACCGTCATCCCCTGGGGATATGATGGCCGCACCCGGGAGCTCACGCAGCGCTTTGGGCGAGACGAGTATCTGCAGCACCGGGAGGAGATGCTGGACAGGCTGCTGGCCCTGGCCCTTCGACAAGATCATCCCGAGCCAAGTCAAGGGGCTTAGGACATGGCCAGGCAGCTCTCGCCGGCGGTGGTAGAGCAACGGGAGACAGCACACGAGATCCGCGAGCAGATGCGCCGGCAGGGAAAGCTGAAGGCCGTGCGCCAGGCCGTCCTGGAGCGCAAGAGACGAGAACGACAGGAGGTTCTATGCACATTCGAAATGGCAGTCTGAGGATCATCGTTCCCCACCACGCCCGTCTGCGCACGCAGCAGCGCGGCCTGGCTCTGACGGAGCGGGTCATCGCCGGCATCGAGGTCCTGCGTAGACGCGCCGACGTGGGCAACCGGGAGCCCTTGGCGCTGCTCTCCGAGGAGGGCCAGAGGGTGGTCTTCGAGTTCCGCCGGGACAAGAGCCGGGCGGTGGTGGCCACCGTGCTGGGGCCGGAGCAGCAACCCAAGAGCGACACCCGCCAGTTCGCTCTGGACGCGTTGGTGGCGTAGGCCAGAGAAGGGACGATGACCATGACCGACGAGCCCAGAGAAGCACAAGCGCACGTGGCCGAGCGGCTGCGGGCGCAGGGGTTCACCGTCGTCCTGGCCAGGCCGGGCGACCCCGTGGACCTGGTCGCCTGGGACGGCGACACCACGCGCTTCATCCGGCTAGGAGAGACGCGGGGCGAGGCCCTGGCCGCGGCCGATGCATTGCACGGCATGACCTGGCCGCCGCACAGTGAGATTGAGGTATGGTGGGGGGAAGGCAAGACGTGGCATCACCGAGTCCTGCACAGCATCACGAGATAGAGACCTGGCACGTCTGGCAGGGCGACGTGGAAGATCTGCCGCCGGAAGGGGCGCGCCGCGTGCACGTGACGGCCAGGCAGTTCAGCCGGGCCACCCTGCGCGCCTTGCTCCAGGGCTGCCCCCACCTGCGGGAGATCCAGTTCATGCCTTCCATGTGGCGTTGCGTGGGGCCGGGCGCCCAACGACTGTTGGAGAGCCAGGGCGTGTCCATCCGCTTCGGGCGAATGCGGCAGGACAGCGAGCGCTACGACCGGCCCAGCTTCTCCCCCTTGCGGGAGCGGTTGCGGGGGCGCGCCCACGGCCGGCGCTGGCAGCTCCTGCAGGAGCACTGCCCCGAGGCCGCCGCTCTGGTGACGAGTCTCACGGGCAATGGCGACGAGCCACCCCTCAGCCAGATCCGCCTGGCCGAGGAGTGGGGCCGCAGCATCGCCTGGGTGCGCAGACGGCTGCAGGCAGTCGAGGCCTACCTGGACGGCCGGCCTTCTGACAGCAGACTGGACTACGAGAGGATCATCGTCCGGGCGGTGCAACGGCAGGCCCTGGAGGCAGACAGGCGGGCCAAAGAAGCGCAGTCGCCGTTCCCCATCCCCGTGGGCCTGCCTCGCAAGGGCTATGCCTGGCAGCAGTTCCTCTTCGTGGCCCGGGTCTGGGTGGAGCGTCCGGACCTCTTCGAGGAGCTCGGGGCCCGTGACGGGCGACTGCGGGACATCCTCGTCAGCACCTTCGGCCTGGAGAACGGCGTCTACGTGCCGTTGGAGGTGCTGGCCGAGCGATACGCCTGCACCCGTTCGCGGGTGCAGCAACTCAAGAGCGAGGCGCTGCGCTGGCTGCGGCAGCGGCTGCGGAAGGAGGAGAAAAGCACGTGACAGACTTCATCGCTTTTGACCTGGAGACGGCCCGGGCCTGGGATGGCGATCCCGACCCTGACCAGGGCTTGGGGATCAGTTGTGCGGCGACGCTGAGCCGTTCGACGGGGTGCATCCTGAGCTCCGTCGAAGGGCTCACGGCAAGCAGTGCTGGTGATCTGCGCCTGTGGCATGGCCGGGCTGCCTGTCTGCGTGCGTCTGCCTGTGCGGGTACGCCTGCCTGTGCGGGTACGCACGCAGACAGGCACGCAGACAGGTACACGCACAGGCAGGCCGGCGGCGGCTACGCGCCGGGCATGGACGCGTGGGAGGCCTGGGAGCTGGCCGACTGGCTGGGGCAACGACAGGCGGCCGGTGTGCCCATCGTCACCTGGAACGGCCTCTTCGACTTCCACGTGTGGGGTGTGGAGAGCGGGAACGTGGAGATGTGCGCCCGGCTGGCCGGCGAGCAGGTGGACCTGATGTTCGCCTTCCTGGCCGTCAAGGGCTTCCCCTTGAGCCTGGCCAAAGCGGCGGCCGCCTGCGGCTCACACAAGGGAGCGGGAGACATCGCCAGCGGGGCCGACGCCCCCCGGCTGTGGGCCGAGGGCCGGCACCGAGAGGTCCTGGACTACCTGACCCAGGATGTGCGGGCCACCGCCGACGTGGCCAACCACCTGCTGGCGCACGGAGGCTTCACCTGGACCAGCAACAGCGGCAGGCCCAACCTCTTCGAGCTGCCGCACGAGGTGCGGACGGGAGGCCTGGCCGCCCTGACGGTGGATCAGGTGAGCAGATGGCCCCTGCCCGACACCT
>JACNHM010000618.1 GCA_014383605.1 Chloroflexota bacterium | reverse complement strand
GAGCCGACCTGGGCTTCCTGGTGACCACGGGGAGCATCTCCCGCGCCGCCCGCACTTGGGCGCAGGGCAAGCCGCTGGAGTTGATTGACGGCGAGCGGCTGGTACGGCTGGCGGGGTGAAAAACGGACACGGCATGCTCGCCAGAGAGTTGAGGGGGCGTGAGATCAATGCGTCGTCAGGCTCGCGTGCGTACCCAGCGCTTCAGATCACGACGATGGACGATGTCTATTACCCAGACCTCATCCTCCGTTACCTCGTAGAGCACGCGATAGTCGCCCACGCGCAGTCGTTCCACAGGAGGGTCGGTACCCGCCAGGCGCTTGTGCCTGTCGCCCGGCGGGAACGGATCATCTTGCAGAGAGAAGATGGCCGTCTTGAGACGCTGGCGAGTGGGCTGCGGCTGACGTTGCAGTGTTTTCAGCACGCGTTTCGGGACTTGCAGCCGGTAGCGAGGCTCACGCGCGTCATTCACAGGGCAGCCAACTCTTCGGGGGTTGCCACCTCTCCACGCCGTATCTCCTCTCGCGCCTCCTCACGCCGCGCCGCGAAAAACGGGTGGCTGGCAAGCAAGTAATCCTCCAGGGCCTCTTCATCTATGGGCAACAGAATGCCGCAAGGACGACCATGGTAGGTGATCACGTACTCAGCCTTGGCTTCGCGCACCGTGCGTATGATCTCGCTCGCCCTGGTCTTCAGATCGCGTACCCCGATCGTGGTCTCCATCACTCACCTCCGTCAAATGTGGTCACTTTCAGGACCACATTCTAGCGCAACATCGGGTTGTTGTCAAGAATCGTTGCCCGCATCCCGGATTGACAGTTGCGCCAGCCTATGCTATACTTTGCTTCGCTACGGGCCGCTAGCTCAACTGGCAGAGCAGAGGGCTTTTAACCCTAAGGTTGCAGGTTCGAGTCCTGCGCGGCTCATGGGCAAGACCACTGAGGGGTCTGAGGGAATTGAGGGGGTGAGAAGCCCTCAGTTCCTTCAGACCCCTCAGTCCCTTTCAGGCCAGGGCCAACGGAACTCTGATCAGCAATCCCTGGTGCTATGGAGCGCGGCGCAACCCCAAATCAAGAGGACCGACGATGGGCCGGATCGCCATACCAGACGCCAGAGACTTCCCCGCCACCGCCGACGTGGTGATCATCGGCGGCGGCATCGTGGGGGCCGCCACCGCTTTCTACGCGGCGCGAGCCGGGCTGAACACGCTCGTCCTGGAAAAGCGCGACGGCCTGGCCACCCTGACCACGACGTCCTCCATGGAATGCATCCGCGCCCAGTTCGAGGAACCCGAAAACATGGCCATGATGAAGGCCAGCATCGAGGTCTTCGAGAACTTCGCCGCCGTGGTCGGCCTGCCCGGCTACGACATCAGCCTGCACCAGCAGGGGTACCTTTTCCTCTCCGCCGACCCCGACGCTCCTGCGGTGCTCCGGGGGCGAGTGGCCCGCCAGCGAAACTGCGGGCTGGAAGACGTGCAGTTCCTCTCCGGCGAGGAGGTACGGGCGCGCTTCCCCTACCTCTCTCCGACGGTGACCGCCGCCACCTTCCGCGCCGGCGACGGCTGGCTTTCCAGCCACGAAGCAACCTACGGCTTCGCCAAAGGGTCAGTGGCCCGGTTCCTCCTGGGCACGGAGGTCACCGGTTTCCTCCTGGATGCGCAGGGCCTGGCCGGCGTGGAGACCAGCCGGGGAACCGTGCACAGCCGCCTTGCCGTGGTCGCTGCCGGCCCCTTCTCCGGGCGGGTGGCCCAACTGGCCGGAGCCGAGCTGCCCCTGAGCGTCCTGCGCCGCCACAAGGCCATCATCGGCCAACATCCCCTGGTGCCCCGCGCTGCGCCGCTGACCGTAGACCTGGACAGCGGCGTGCACTGGCGGCCGGAAGGCCCCGGCGCGGCCCTGGCCTGGGCCGAGGCCCTGCCCGAGCAACCCGGCGAGCCCCTGGAGCAGGTACCCACCGACTGGACCTTCCCCTGCATCGCCATGGAGGCCATGGCCCGGCTGGTGCCGTTCTGGGAGGAGATCGCCGACGGCCTGAAGAAGAGCAACCTGTTCCTGAGCGCCGGCCAGTACACCGTCACCCCCGATCACAAGCCCATCATCGGCCCCTATGCGCAGATCCCCGGCCTCTTCCTGAACGTGGGCTACAGCGGCCACGGCATCATGGGCAGCCCCGCTGGCGGCCGCCGGCTGGCCGACCTGATCACGGGCCGGGCATCGGATGCCGACAACCCCTTCAGCACCGAACGCTTCGCCCGAGGGTTGGTCGCGCCAGCCGGTGAGAGGATGGCATTATAACAGCGAGACCTGACAGGTTTCCGAAACCTGTCAGGTCTTCTTGATCCGCCGGAGTTGAACTCCGGCGGGCGGGGCCGGAAGTGCAACTTCCGGCCAACAGTGGAGGTGCAACGCACTTGCGAAGTGCGTTGCACCTCGGTGCTGCTCACGGCACGTTGTAGCCGATCACGAGCTGGGGATGGGCGGCGGCGTTGCCGTGTTCCCGGCTCAGGAACCAGTAGGCCACGCGGCGGTTCTCACTGCCCTCGCCCCGCAGCAACAGGCCCTGGTTGCTGGCGGGGTCGGCCAGCCACCCCGCCACCACGGCCGGGTCGAGGTCGAACGCCACCCAGCCCAGCGTGTTCGTCCAGGCCCAACCCACGGGGTCACCGTGATCGCTCGCACCGGTGGCCCCGGTCTCCTCCCAGGGCAGGCCGGCGGCGGCCTCGCTCCAGGTGGCCTCGCCCTCAGCCCACATCTTGCTGAGCGGATAGGCGGTCGAGTACAGCCGGTTGTCCGGGTTGCTGGCCGAGGCCGCGTACAGCCGCAGCTTGGCCCAGACGATCTGCGCTCCCGCCGGCAGGCCGGAGAGGTCGAACTGCACCAGCGTCGAGGACAGCCCCGGCTGTCGCACCCACACGTTCTCCGCGAAGCCGTGGTTGCCCGGCTCCAGCCCGCTGATGGCCGTGTCCTGCAGCGGCGTCAGCGTCACCTGCTGCTGGGCGGCCAACCCGTCCAGCGGTGGCCCGTCCAGCCCCCACCAGTAGCCGAAGTTGCAGAAGACCTGGTCCCACTTGTTGACGATGGTTGCGGCGCACGTTTCCGAGGTGGTGCGCACCCACCAACTGCCCGCCGGCGCTGCCGACATCACCGTGTAGGCGCCCGGCTCCAGCAGGTTGAAGCTGTACCAGCCGGAGGTGTTGGTGGTGTAGAGCAGACTGTCCAAGCTCACCTGCGCCCCTTCCACACCCCGATAGCTGCCCAGATGAGTGCCCGCCCCGGTCTCGTCGTGGAAGGCGCGGCCACCGACGCGGGCGATGGTCTCCAGAATGCGCAGCGTGGCCTCGCCCTGGAAGGTCAGCCCACCTGTGGCCACGATGGCCGTGTTGGTGGCCGGATCACAGGCGTGGCTGGCCACGAACTCCACCCACAGCGAGGTCGTCTCGCCGGGGGCCAGCGCACCCAGGTCGTTCCACTGCAAGAAGCCGGCGGAGCCGCCGTGCACATCCGGCGCCACCTGGGCCTTGCGCGAGGTCAGGCACCAACTGTCGTATTCGTCCCGCAGCACGAGGGGATCCACGGTCAGGCCGCCGGTGTTCTCGACGGTGATCAGGTAACGTATCTCCTGGCCCACCGCGGTCAGACCACCCACGGGCCAGAGGGTTGCCTTGCTCACCTGCAGGGAGCGGCGGGCGTTGCTGAAGGTGCACTTGACCGTCTCGCCGGCCTCCACCACGAAGGTCGCCGTGCGCGTGGCCACGTTGCCGCTGCTGTTGCCATCATTGCAGGTGATGGACGTCAGCTCGAACTGCGGCGAGGGGTCGGCCTCCGTGGCCGTGTAGGTGCCCGGCAGCAGGTCAGCCTTCACGATCTGCCCGCCATCGGAGATGGTGCCCGCGGCATGACCGCTGAAGGTGAAGCTGCCCGCCGCCCCGTCGGGATCGGTCTGCTTCTCCACGATGATCGTGCCCCGCGGCTGTTTGTTGCTGAAGGTGCACTTGACCGTCTCGCCGGCCTCCAGTTGGAACGTGGCCCTCTTCGTGTTCGGGTCACCCGTGCTGTTAGTGTCGTCACAGGAGATGGCCGTCAGCTCCCAGCCTGCGGGCACGGTCTCCTGCGAGGTGTAGGCGCCCGGCAGCAGGTCGCCGACCACGATGGTTCCGCCGTCGGAGATGGCGCCTGCCGCATCACCGCTGAAGGTGAACGTGTCCGTGGCCCCATCGGGATCGGTCTGCTTCTCCACGATGATCGTGCCCCGCTTCAGCTTATTGCTGAAGGTGCACTTCACCGTCTCGCCCGCCTCCAGGTTGAAGGTCGCCTTGCCTGTGTCCACGTCCCCTGTGCTGTTGCCGTCGTTACAGGTGATGCTGGTCAGCTCCCAGCCTGCCGGCACGGTCTCTTGCGAGGTATAGGTACCCGGCAGCAGGTCGCTGACCACGATGGTTCCGCCATCGGAGATGGCGCCGGCGGCATCACCGGTGAAGGTGAACGTGTCCGTGGCTCCGTCGGGATCGGTCTGCTTCTCCACGATGATCGTGCCTGTGGCCGCCGCCGTGCCCGCGCCCGTGATCGTGACATCGTAGGGGTTCTCGTCACCATCGTTGTTGGCGATGTCCACGTCCAGGCTGAAAGCACCAGGGGCGGCCACGTTGAACGAGACCTGCAAGGTGGCCGTACCCCCAGCAGCCACGTTCA
>JACNHM010000617.1 GCA_014383605.1 Chloroflexota bacterium | reverse complement strand
CTTGATGCCGCGCACATCGCGCCCGGCGCTCATCTTCTCCCGCCGGAAGCAGGGGGTGTAGGCCACGTGATAGATGGGCAGGCTGCCCGGCGGCAAGATCTCCTCGCGGTAGAGGTTGGTCACCGGCACCTCGGCGGTAGGGATGAGCCACAGGTCATCCTCGACATCGCGGTAGAGATTGTCGCCGAACTTGGGCAAGTTGCCCGTGCCCACCAGACACTCCGCCCTGACCACAGCCGGCGGGTAGATCTCCGAGTAACCGTGTTCGCTCACGTGCAGATCGAGCATCCAGGCGATGAGCGCCCGCTGCAAGCGTGCGCCCAGCCCCTTGAGCACGTAGAAGCGGCTGCCGCTCAGCTTCACGCCCCGCTCGAAGTCAATGATCCCCAACGTCTCCCCCAGGTCCCAATGCGGCAGCGGCTGGAAATCGAAATCACGCGGCTCGCCCTCCGCGCGCACCAGGACGTTGTGCGACTCGTCGGGGCCGACCGGCACGCTGGGGTGCGGCATGTTGGGCACCTGCAGCAGCGCGTCGTTCAGCGTTTCCTCCACGCCGCGCAGACGGTCATCCAGGGCCTGGATGCGGTCGCCCACCTGGCGCATGGCGGCGATGTGGGCCTGGCGCGCCGCCTTGTCCTTCATGCGACCGATCTCTTTGGAGACGCGGTTGCGCTCCGCCCGCAAGGTTTCCACTTCCTGCAGCAGCTCGCGCCGCTCGGCGTCCAGTTCCAGGATGGTGTCAATGGGCGCGTCGGTGCTGAGCTTGACCAGCGCCTCCTTGACCTCGTCCGGATGCTCACGAATGAAATTCAAGTCCAACATGGTGTCCCCCTGTGATCACGCGATGGCAACTCATTTTAGCCGGAAAACGGGAATCGAGCAAACTCGGCGCCGCGAGGACTTGGACACCGCTGCCCCCTGTTGTATAATGCGAGCATGGAAACGGATCGGAAGGTGCATCGCCCACTTGACCCGCGCTATGGCCCAGAGGAGCTGCTGGCCATCATCAACGAGGTGCGGGCCAGGGAGCACTGCATAGCGCGTGACGTGGATCGCATCCTGCGCAGGTATCGCCGCGAGGGGCTGCCGCCCCTTTCCCGCACGCACCTGGTGGCGGCGTACCGGCGGTTGTGCGCGCAAGGGACGCTGCCCTGGGAGCGGGAGACGCTGCGCCGCCTGCAGCGGAAGCCGGTGCGCACCCTCTCCGGCGTCGCTCCTGTCACCGTGCTGACCAAACCCTTCCCCTGCCCCGGCCAGTGCATCTTCTGCCCCGAACGGGAGGGCATGCCCAAAAGCTACCTGCCCGACGAGCCGGGCGCGATGCGGGCGGCAGCGCACGATTTCGATCCCTACGCCCAGACCGCCAGCCGGATGCAGGTCTTCGAGGCCATCGGCCACAGCACGGACAAAGTGGAGTTGCTTGTCCTGGGCGGCACCTGGTCAGCCTACCCCCAGGACTATCAGGAGTGGTTCATCCGCCGCTGCCTGGAGGCCATGAACGGCGCGGCGAGCGATTCCCTGCTCGACGCGCAGCAGCGTAATGAGACGGCCGCGCACCGCAACGTGGGGCTGGTGATCGAGACGCGGCCGGACACGATCACGCCCGAAGAAGTGCGGCGTCTGCGCTGGCTGGGCGTGACCAAGGTGCAGATGGGCATTCAGAGCCTGGACGACGCCATCCTGGTGCAGAACCGGCGCGGCCACACCGTGGCGCAGACCCGCCAGGCGGTGCGGCTGCTGCGGCTGGCAGGCTTCAAGATCGCCCTGCACTGGATGCCCAACCTGCTGGGGGCGACGCCCGAGTCCGATCTCGAGGACTTCTGCCGCTTGTGGGACGATCCCGCGCTGCGCCCCGACGAGTTGAAGATCTACCCCTGCCTGCTGCTGCCGGGCACGGAGTTGCACACCCTCTGGCAGCAGGGGCTCTACCGCCCGTACCCCGAAGAGAGGTTGATTGACCTCCTGGTCCGCTGCAAGACGATCATCCCGCCCTACTGCCGCGTCAACCGGCTGATGCGGGACATCCCGGCGCCCCACATCGTGGAAGGCAGCACCAAGTCGAACCTGCGGCAGATCGTGCAGCGGCGCATGGGGGAGCGGGGCCTGGCCTGCCAGTGCATTCGCTGCCGTGAGGTTCGGGGAACAGAGGTGGACCCGCAGACGCTGCGGCTGAACACGCTCGTCTACGAGACCGGCGTCAGCGAGGAGCGTTTTCTGAGCTACGCGACGCCCCAGGGTAAGTTGGCGGGCTTCCTGCGGCTTTCGCTGCCGCGCCGCGAGGCAGAGCCGCCCATCGAGGAAATCCGGGCCTGCGCCATGATCCGCGAGGTGCACGTCTACGGCCCGGCGCTGGAGATCGCCGCGCCCAGTGAAGGGGAAGCGCAGCACCTGGGGCTGGGCAGACGGCTGATCGAGGAGGCCAAACGCATCTCGCGGCAGCGGGGCTTCGAGCGACTGGCCGTCATCGCCGCCGTGGGAACGAGGGAGTATTACCGCCAGCGGGGGTTCGAGTTGGGCGAACTGTACATGGTCACCCGGCTATGGTAGATTGGCAGATGGGTCAGCAGAGCCCAATCTGCCAATCTACCAGTTTACCAATGTACCAACTCACGCCTGGCGCAGGGCGCGCCACATCTCGGCCACGCTGGGTCGCTTGCCGTACATCAGCAGCCCGAAGCGGAACAACTTGCCGCCCGCCCACAGCACGCCCAGGATGCCCAGGATCAACAAAACCAGGCTGATGGCCACTTCCAGCGGCGGGATAGCGGTCACCGCCAGCCGCATCATCATGGTGATGGGCGCGGTGAGCGGGAAGAAGCTGAGAACTTTGGCCAACGTGGCGTTGGGCTGCATCATGATGAAGTTGCCGAACATGAAGGGCAACGCCGAGATGAAGGAGAAGATGCCGGAGATCTGCTGCCCCTCGCGAGCCGTGGAGCCCAGCGCCCCGGCGCTGGCCATCATGGTGGCGAAGAGCAGGTAGCCGAGCAGGAAGTAGACCAGGCCCAGAATCACCGTCGTCGCGCTGATGACCAACAGCCCTGTCAGGGCGAAGAGCGCTGCTGCGCCAGCCATGAGGGCCAACCCCGCCCCTAACCAGACGAGTATCTGCGTCAGCCCCAGCGCCCCCAGGCCGATGATCTTCCCCGCCAGCAGTTGCGTCGTGGACATAGAGGAGAGCAGGATCTCGATCACCCGGTTCTCCTTCTCCTCCCCTACTCCTTGCAGCAGGAAGCCGGAGGAGGTGAAGATGATGATCATCAGCAGGATGGCGAAGACGTAAGGGACGACGAAGGCGCTGACGAAGGCCATGGGGCCGCTGGTCGTCGGTTCCCCTTGCTCGTTCAGTGCCACCGGCGTGAGCTGTACGGGATCAACCACGCGGGCCTGCAGCGTGGGATCCACCTGGCCCGCCAGGAGGTGATCGGTGAAGAAGCCCTGCACGTTCTCCTTGCTGACAGAGATGGCGCTGGAGAAGAAGGAACTGCTCTTGCTGTAGGCCATGATCCTGCCGCTCTGCAGATACTCTTCGGGGATCACCATGTAGCTCTCGATCTCCTCGGCCAGCAGCGCGGCCTTGGCCGCGGCCTCGTCCTCGTAGAGGATGTAGATGTCGGCGTAGGCCGGCAGCGGCGGCGTGAAGAGCCCGGAATGGTCCACGTAGGCCACCACTGCCCCTTTGCCGGTGAAGATCTCCTCGAAGTACTCCCCCACTTGCCCGCCGAACAGCGCGCCGATGCCCAGGGCCAGCGCACCCACCAGTGGCACGGCGATGGTGGCGATGATGAAGCTGGGACGCTTGAGATTAGTGATAAGCTCATGGCGGGCTACTGCCCAGATCTTGTTCATCTTTGCCTCCCTCGCATAAGGTTTGCTTCCGCTGGACGGCCACGTCCAGCGAGCAAGTGGCGGACGTGGCCGTCCGCCACGAGCGGCGTTTCTCGCCTCCCCTTCTCCACCACGTCAATGAAAATCTCCTCCAGCGGCGGCGTGATCACCTCGAAGTGCGTGATCGCCGCGCCGCTCTCCACGAGTTGCCGCAGGAACAGCGGCGGCGTGACCCCTTCGGCCAGGTGGGCGACGAAGCCGTCCTCTTGCGGCTCCAGCCGCTGCGCGCCCGGCGGGTCAGCGGGAAGGGCCTGGCCACGAAACCGCACGGCGTGCGGCGCGTAGCGGGCCTTGATCTCCTTCAGCGACCCGTACAGCACCGCCCGCCCGTGGTCAATGAGCAGGATGCGGTCGCACAGCGCCTCCACCTGGTTCATCTGGTGCGTGCTGAAGATGATGGTTTTGCCCTGTTCGTGCAGCTCCATAACCATCTCTTTGAGCAGTTCGGTGTTGAGCGGGTCGAGGCCCTGAAACGGCTCGTCGAGGATGAGCAACTCCGGATCGTGCACCAGGGTGGCGATGAACTGCGCCTTCTGCTGCATGCCCCGGCTCAACGTTTCCACTTTCTTGTCCGCGTAATCGGCCAGATCCACCCGTTCCAGCAGCGCCAGCGCCCTTTCCCGCGCCCTCCGCTGTGGCATGCCCTTGAGCACCGCCAGGTAGGCCAGGCACTCCACCGTCTTGAGCTTGCGGTACAGCCCCCGTTCCTCCGGCAGGTAGCCGATGCGGTCCAGCGTCTGCGGCGCCAGCGGCTGGCCGAGAATCTGGATATGGCCGCTATCGGGCCTGATGATGTCCATCAGCAT
>JACNHM010000612.1 GCA_014383605.1 Chloroflexota bacterium | reverse complement strand
GCCCTGGCTCTCATTACAAACAAAAAGACCTTTCAACACCTAATAAACCTGATAATAAGGTGAAGAAAGGTCAATCTTGTCCACCATAGCCTCCTTGACAAACCTGGCGGCTCAACCGTTAGAGCCTCAGTCAAAAAAAACCGTTTTGGGTAACACGCGGAAAACTCTAAGGTTCGTATGGAGATGAACCTGGGCACGGAGCGGCCAGGGTGTGGGACACCTTGCTACCTAAAGTACTTCTTCGACGATAACCAAGCCTTTACAAAAAAAGCCGAACTGCTGGATCGTTCTCGGCAGCTCGGCTAGCTTGAACTTGAATAAAGCCCTGCAGTCCCATCCAACGATGGGTAGCCTTGAACTCTGGGACTTACTTTTGACACCAATATTATACAGGAAAAAATTAAATTTGTCAAGCGCCCATGAGCAGCGCGGAAAATTTTAAGGTTCGTAGTTAGAAATACCCCCTCCCGCCTGACCCGAATCAGGATCCACCATCAGCGACGACACGTCCACCGCCTCAAAATCTGAACCGTGAACCTGACGTAGCTCACGGAGCACATCGTTGTCCCAACGCTCGTCGGGGTGGCCCGAGATGAACCAGGACGCGCCGTTATCGGCCAGCATCATGCCGTACGTCTTGAGCGCCTGGAGGATGACCTGCACCTCCGTCGAAAAGCCTGAGATGTCGAAGCCGGCCTTCAGGCGAAAGCGCTGGCCCATGGGCGGGTACTGCGCCCCGGTGAGACTCGATGCGTAGTGGCGCGCCGGCCAGATGTACTCTCTGCGGGTCTGCGGCGCGGTGACGCGGATGGCATGGCGGATCTCGCCGCTGGCCACCTCGTCATAGCGCACCAGTCCTGCCAGGATGGGCAGGCCAGCCGCGTCGGCCGAGGTCCAGCCCGCTGGCCGCAGGGCGTGGGAATTCAGGTCGAAGATGGCGCCAGAGCCGGCCTGCCAACTCCCATCAGGCTGCGGCCAGGCGTCGTATAGCTCGTACAGGATACAGTTGTCGCGGTCCACGATCAGGATATGCCGGTCGCCGTCGCTGTCCGGCCCGCCCTCGATGGGCGGATCGGGAGGGATGGGGTAGGGGCCGGGGTCGCTTTCGTCGCCGTATTCAACGAAGGTGACGTCCACCAGGGGCTGGGAGCCCGGCACGTCCACGTAGGGGATGCCGATGGGTTCACCTTCCCAGGTTCCGGAGCCGAAGTCGGGATGCAGATAGCTGCTGGCGCCGATAGTGGCGACGTAGGCGTCCGAATTGGCATCCAGGGGCAGCGTATCCACAGGCACGTTCCAGATGTTGTCGGCGGGGAACACGGGACAACCGGCCACTTCGGGAGACTCCGGGGTTTGAGACGGTGTGGCCGTTGGTGTGGGGGTGCTGGTTACTGTGGGCGTCGCCGTCGGGGTAGTCGCCGTTGCCGTGGCCGTGGGAGTAGCCGTCGGCGTGGGAGTGGGTGTGGATTCCCCGCAGCCCTCTCCCCAATGCACCGCTACTAGCATGATGTCCACGATGTCAACCTTACCGTTGCCATCCAGATCGTAGGTGGGATCATAGCCGGGATCGCCCACAGCAGTGTGCCAGTGACTGGCCACCAGCATAATGTCCGCGATGTCCACGTCGCCGTCGCCGTCCAGGTCTGGGCAAGCCAACGCGCTCTCAATGATGTCCGCCAGCTCTGCCCGCGCCGCCTCCCAGTCGTCGGGGTCGGTGGACCAACTGATGTCGGTGCGCACCCAGGTCGGGTCGCCCGGATCCTCCACGCCGTATTCCCACAGCACCGTGGGGACTATCTCGTTGACGATCTCAGCGGTGCGCGTGGGGTTGACGGACGCGGCCAGGGTGAGATAATCCACGTCCTGGATGCCGCGCCGCCACATCTTCAACCGCAGCGAGGCGAACGGGCCTGATGCGCCGTAGCTCTCGTCGGGGAAGCGCGTGTCGGTGCCGGGGTAGAACAGCACGCCGTCGCCGTTGAAGTAGTTCCAGCCGGCCTGCCCCCGCGTGTCGCTGTCATAGCTGTAGTCGCCAAACGTTTGCGCTTGTTGGAAGACGTTGGTCTGGCCCATGCCGCCCTGATAGTTGTCATAATAAGTAGACTCCCAGTAAAACCAGCGCTCAACCCCCTTCTTGTAATGTCCCCAGGCCAGTTCACGCAGGGCTACTCCCTCATCCTCGGTGGCGAAGGAGCCGGAACCAGGGCGACTGCCGTTGTACATGAAGAAGCGTTTGGATGGATCAGCCCGCAGCGCGGCCAAAGCGTTTTCCCACTCATCTGTGATTCCGAAGCCTGCGCCGCTGGTGGGGATGTCCAGGCTGGGTGTGTTGGCCATGGCGTCGGGCAGGGAAATGGTGGCCATGGACATGAGGCGCTGGCCGGGACCGGGGTTGTTGTCCATCCACTGCGCCCACTGCTCGATCTGGGGGTAGTTGTCGGACTCGTCTATCAAGTAGAGAAAGTAATCGGTGGGCGTGGCGAAGGCCTGGGCGTCGAACCAATTGACCCAGGGGTCGGTGTTAACCCACATGTCCGCCTCCGTGCCGTCCTGCCACGGCCAGCTCCCGTAGGTGCCGATGGAGTACACGCCGTTGCCCACCCCGATGCCGAGGCCGTCGTAACCCTGAGCCGGGGTGAAAAGCTCACCGTTCAAGCGAGACGTCCAAGCATCGTCCATCCGCTCGATCTCCGATTCACCGTTAATGAGGGACATTTTGTGGCGGTGGGCCAGTTGGAAGTGGCGGTCCATCAGCTTGATGGATTGAGCGTATTCAGGGGTTCCGGGCTCGGGCCACGCATTGTCCTCGCCGAGGTAGCGATCATTCACATTTCCCCATTCATAGAATATCATCGTCTTGGCGTTGGGCAGGTCGGGCAGGGTGAAATTGCGCACCCGCAGGCTGATGGGAATCTGCCAGGTGAGCTCGCCATCTTCTGTCACCTCAATCGTGCCAGCGTAGTTACCTGCGGGCATGGTCTTCGGGATGTAGATGTCGCCCCATAAGGCCTGGTTGGCGCCAGCCGGAATGGTGAACGGCATGTGGAATTCGAGGGGCACGGCGATTTCGGGGTAGAACTGGTTGTGGCAAGGCCGATCCTCCCAGTCGCCCGTGCCGATGCCGTTTTCATCGTAGGGCCGGCGGCATCGCTCCGGGATGTGCCGTTCGTCGTAGTCGTTGTAGGCCAGGTCAACGCTGAGGCCCTTGATCTCCAGGTAGCGCACGTAGAACAACTCGATGCTGCGGCCCACGTAGTTGAACACGCCGTCGCTGCTGGCGGGCACAGTGCTGATAGTGGCGCCGCCAGGCCCGGTCAGCGACACCAGGCTCACGCTGACGTTGGTGGCACTGGTCGTGGGCGCTTCCAGCACCAGGTTGAAGGCCACCACCTCGTTGCGGGCGCCGAACAGCGAGATGCCCGTGCCGTCCCAGGCAGAGCTGAGCACCGCGTTGGGGTCACTGGTGGCGCGCAATTCGGAGCGCCACACCTTGTCGCCGCCCTCGTTGGCCCAGACCTGGGCGATGTTGCTGGAGGCGAGGGGTTGCAAGTCGCAGGTTGCAGGTTGCAGGTTGACCAGTAGGCCGACTATCATAGCTGCCAGACTAAGCCATCTCCAGTTTCTTCGCATGATTCAACCTCCTGCTTCGGCCCTTTGATGTGGGTAGGCGGTGGGCGTCGGCGTGACGGAGCCTTAGCAACGTTCGCCCCACCTGGCCGCCACGAGCATGATGTCCACGATGTCAATATCGCCGTCTTTGTCGAGGTCATAGCGCTCATCATAGCAATCGTCCCCTCGCCGACAACGCCACTTGTTGGCCACCTGCATGATGTCCGCGACGTCTATCTGGCCATCCTCGCTGAAATCTCCAAACAGCGCACACGGTGGAGACTGCTGCGCCAGGGCAGACGGAGTAGGAACGGCAGCGCTGGCTGAACTGCCGCCAATCAGAGCGATGAGGCAAAGCAGAAGGACGGGGGGAAAGAGGTTGAGGAGCTTCCTCATGAGATCATCTCTCATCACAAAACCGGGCAGGTACGCGCCCTTGGCCCGGCGAACGGCAGGGGAAAGGACATAAGAAGAGCGGAGTTTCTTCATCGGTGCACCTCCTGGGGGAAATACAAAACGCCAGCCTCGGGCACACAAAAGCACGGCCTTGGCTGGCGTCGGGTTCGGGGATGTCGTTTGCCGTGTCGCTCGACTACGGCCAAGGCGGGGCTCCGGTGCCCCCAACAACTACACCTATTTTAACACGATGCTACGCTGCCACCAACTCTGGTATCCGCAGTTCTTCGGGCGCAAGAGTCAGTCGCACGGATAACAATTCGCTCACTGGCGACTTGCTTAATACCTCCAGCACCGCTGCCCGCAAATCGGCCGGTAGCCGCTCCAGTCGCTCCAGGGTGAAAGTCGGCGCATGCCCCAGCGCTAGCAGTTGAGCAGGAAAAAGTATGGTCAACCCCACCGCACGCGGCGAACGCGTTGTACCCTTGCCCGTATCCAGCCGCAACAGCAAGTGATCGCCCAACTCGACACCGACTACATGCTCGCTCCGGCCAAAAGAGATGTACAGAACATCCCCTTCCCGGTCGTAGTTGTACTTCAGCTCACTCATAATTCGTCTCTCCTAGAAGAACTGAAAATAGTATTACAACGAGACTTCATTTTAGCTGATTTAATAGCGCCACCCGGCGCTTGCGA
>JACNHM010000235.1 GCA_014383605.1 Chloroflexota bacterium | reverse complement strand
GCTTTTCGCTGCCAGGATGGCTACCTGGCCCTCAACATTCCCGACGACGTTCAGTGGGGCCGGCTCTGCGAGGCCATGGGGCGTGAAGATGTGAAGGACGACCCCCGCACCGTGGACGGGACGGCCCGCGCGACCAACGCCGACTTCATACGTCCGATCATCGAAGACTGGCTGGCCAGCAAAACCCGTGCCCAGGCGGTGGCGCTTTTGGGAGAGCACGGCGTGCCCTCCGGCCCAGTCTATACCGCCGAAGACATCTTCGATGACCCGCACATCGCCGCCCGCCAAATGCTGGTGACGGTGGATGATCCAATAGCCGGGCCGCGCAAGTATGCCCGCAGTCCCCTTCACCTCTCCTCCGCCCCAGAAATTCCTACCGCGCCCGCCCCACAGTTGGGAGAGCACACCCGCCCCATTCTGCGGGACTTGCTGGGTTACGACCAGGCTGAGATCGAGCGGCTCCAGGACCAGGGTGTGATAGAGACCTGGGAAGAGGAGGAGGTGTAATGGCACGCCACAGCTACGTCGTCTACCGCCGGATGGCTCACCTCCATCCCCTGATCGAGCGAGGGGAGGGGGTCTACCTGTGGGACACCGAGGGTCGGCGCTACATAGACGGTTCCGGCGGCGCGGCCGTGGTCAACATTGGCCACGGCGTGGCGGAGGTGGTCCAGGCGATGGCCGAGCAGGCCGCCAGCGTCGCTTACGTCCACGGCACCATGTTTACCACCGCTGCACTGGAGACGCACAGCGAGCAGTTGGCTGCGCTCGTGCCTATGCCGGAGCCCCGCTTCTACTACATGACCAGCGGCTCCGAGGCGGTGGAGACGGCGATCAAGTTCGCCCGGCAGTTGCAAGTGGCGCGGGGCGAGCCAACCCGAGAGGTGATCATCTCCCGCTGGGGCTCCTACCATGGCGCGACGATGGGCGCGCTGGCCGTCACCGGCAAGCCAAAGATGCGCACCCTGTTCGCGCCGCTCTTCCGCGATCAGCCTCACATCCCGCCCCCCTACTGCTATCGCTGTTCCTATAAAGCCGCCTACCCCGCCTGCGATCTTGCCTGCGCGCAGGCGTTGGAGGCAGAGATTCTCCGTCAGGGGCCGAACCGGGTAGCGGCCTTCATCGCCGAGTCGGTGAGCGGAGCGACGCTGGGAGCGGTGGCGCCGCCGGAGGGCTACTGGCCGCTGGTGCGCCAGATCTGCGACCGCTACGGCGTGCTCCTCATCGCCGACGAGGTGATGGCCGGCTTCGGGCGCACCGGGCGGTGGTTTGCGATAGAGCACTTCGGCGTGCAGCCGGACGTGATCACCATGGGCAAAGGAGTCACCGGGGGATATTTCCCCTTGTCTATCACGGCAGTTCGAGGTGCAGACGTGGAGAGGATCAGGCAGGTGCACGGCGACTTTGTCCACGGCGGCACCTTCTCTCACCACGCTGTGGGCGCGGCTACTGGCTTGGCCGTGCTGCGTTATCTGCAAGAGAATGACCTGGTCACGGCCTCAGCAGCCAAGGGTAAGGTGCTGGGGGAGAAACTGAGAGCGGCTCTGGGCGAGCTCCCTGGCGTGGGTGATGTGCGGGGCATCGGGCTGCTGTGGGGTGTGGAATTCGTCGCCGACCGGGCGACCAAAGCCCCCTTCCCGCCAGCAGCCCACTTCGCCCGCCGGGTGGCGGATGTAGCCTTCGACAACGGGCTCATCGTCTATCCGACCACAGGGTGCGCCGACGGCGTGGCTGGCGACCTGGTGCTGGTCGCCCCGCCGTTCATCATCACCGAGGCCCAGATGGATGAAGTAGTGCGTTTGCTGCGAGAGGCCGTTTTGGAGGTAAGTGAAGCGTCTTGTTGAGATTAACCCTTTCCCCGAAGGATTCTTGATCTAGGAGAAACTCGTAGCCGAGCTTTATATGCCCAGTCTCATTCTCCGCAATGGGAAGTTTTTTACCCAGGACCCCAATTTGCCCCAGGCCACGGCTCTCGCCATCCGCGGGAATCGGTTTCTGGCTGTCGGGAGTGACGCCGAAATCCTGGCACTGGCCCGATCCAACACCCAACTCGTTGACCTGGGCGGCCGCCTGGCGCTGCCCGGCCTGACCGACGCTCATTTTCACTTCTACGATTGGGCGCTCGGTCGCCGCCGGCTGCCGCTTGCCGCTGCGGCGTCTTTACCCGATTTGCTGGAGCGAGTGGCCAAGACAGCAAGCGAGATGCCCCCCGATCTCTGGATATTGGCGCAGGGCTGGAACGAGACCCGCTGGCCCGACCCGCTTATGCCTACCCGGACCGATCTGGATGACGTGGCCCCCGCCCATCCCGTCGTACTGTGGCGCAGCGACATGCACCTGGCCGTAGCCAACTCACAGGCCCTTCGGAAAGCAGGCATAAGTGGCGACACCCCTGATCCGCCCGCAGGCATCATTGACCGAGACGAGTCGGGGCAGCCGACCGGCGTGCTGCGCGAGCTGGCCATCAACCTGATACGAGACGTCATCCCTCCACCCACCGAAGAAGAGACCGCCGAAGCCATGCGTGACGGGTTTCCCCTTCTCCACCGTCTGGGCTTGACTGGTGTCCATGACTATCGTATAATGGGCGGAGCCGACGGGCCGCCGGCCTTCCGTGCTTACCAACGTCTGCAGGCAGCGGGCGAACTGGCCCTGCGGCTGTGGATGAACATCTCCGGCGAGCGTCTGGACGAGGCCATCGGTCTGGGCCTGCGCACCGGCTTTGGCGATGACACTTTGCGCGTGGGACACGTCAAACTCTTTGCCGACGGCGGCCAGGGCGCCCGCACAGCCTGGATGCTGGAGCCCTACGAAGACACAGGCCATTGTGGCATGCCTTTGACGCCGCCGGATGAAATCGCCGATGCTGTGCGCCGCGCCGACCGGGCCGGGCTGGCTGTGGCCGTCCACGCCATCGGCGACCGCGCCAACCGAGAATTGCTCACTGTCTTCGAACAACTCGAAACTCAAAACTCGAAACTCGAAACTCACATTCCCCACCGCATCGAACACGTGCAGATGATCCGGCCCGACGACGTGACCCGGCTGGGGCAACTAAACGTTGTGGCGTCGGTGCAACCCATCCACGTTACCGACGACATCCCCATGATCGAGCAGTCGGTGGGCCAGCGGGGATGCTTCGCCTACCCTTTCCGGGATATGCTGGATGCGGGGGTGACGTTGGCCCTCGGCTCCGACTGCCCGGTGGCTGACCCCAACCCGTTGTGGGGCATCCACGCCGCCGTCACCCGCCAGCGGCGAGACGGCACACCGCCTGGCGGCTGGTACCCTGAGCAGCGGTTGACTGTAACCGAGGCAGTGTGGGGCTTCACTATGGGGCCGGCTCTGGCCAGTGGCCGAGAGGCAGAGTTGGGCAGCATCACTCCCGGCAAGCTGGCTGACCTGATCGTCCTCGACCGCGACATCTTCGCCATCGAGCCGATGGAGATTGCCCAGACGCAGGTGGTGATGACTGTCTTTGACGGGCGGGTGGTGTACCAACAATGAAGGTGCGACTCAAGCTCTTTGCTACTTTTCGTCGTTATCTGCCCCCCGGCACGCAGGGCAGTGCCTGTGACGTAGAGGTTCCCGAGGGCACTCAAGTCAACGACCTGCTATCTCGGTTCGGCGTGCCGGAAAAGCAATCACAAATGATCCTGGTCAACGGTCGAGACGCCGGGCCCGATCGGGTTTTGCAAGATGGCGACGTCGTCGCTGTCTTTCCAGCCATGGCCGGCGGATGATTGCGTTTCCAGACTTCCGAAGTTTGGGAAACTTCGGAAGTCTTCACCACCATTTCGAGGAGGATGCCTGACCATGTTTGGCTGGCACGGCAAAATACTCAGAGTAGACCTGACCAACGAAAAAGTTTCGGTGGAAGAGACAGATCCCCAGATGGCCAAGGATTTCATCGGCGGCCGGGGCTGGGCGATCAAGTACCTCTACGATGAAGTGGACCCAACTGTGGACCCTCTGGCGCCGGAGAACAAGCTCATCTTCGGCACCGGGCCGCTGACCGCTACCCCCGCCCCGACTGGCAATCGCTACATGGTCATCACCAAATCGCCTCTCACCGGCGCGCTGTCTTGCTCCAACTCCGGAGGGATGTTCCCCACCGAGATGAAACGCACGGGCTTCGATCTGTTCATCTTCGAGGGGAGGGCGACGCGACCGGTCTACTTGTGGGTAAACGACGATCAGGTGGAGATCCGACCAGCGGAGCACCTGTGGGGCAAGACCGTGCCTGAGACCGAGGACATCCTGCTGGAGGAGACCGACCCCAAGTCCAAAGTGGCTTGCATCGGCCCGGCCGGCGAGCGGCTGGTCAAGGTAGCGGCCATCATGAACGACAAGCACCGGGCGGCGGCCCGCTCCGGTGTGGGCGCGGTCATGGGCAGCAAGATGCTCAAGGCCGTGGTCGTGCGGGGTACAAAGAAGACACCCCTGGCCGAACCCAAAGCAATGCGAGAACTGTGCAAGCTCGTGCACTCCGAGGTCAACCGGGATGTTAAGAAAGGCTCGTCGCTCCGTGAGTATGGTACTGCTTACGTGCCGCCGGTGACCAACGAGATGGGTATCCTGCCCACTCGCAACTTTCAGACCGGGGTGTTCGAAGGGGTGGACGACATCAGCGGTCACGTCCTCAAAGAGAAGTACCTGATTCGCGCCAAGCCCTGCTATGGCTGCCCCATCGCCTGTGGGC
>JACNHM010000611.1 GCA_014383605.1 Chloroflexota bacterium | reverse complement strand
TCGAAGGTCTCCAACTGCTGCTCCAGGTACGTGATCGCCCGATCCTGCAGATGCGGGGGTAGCCCCTCGATGAGGCGGACGAGGCGGGCGACCTGGGGATCCAGGTCGTCGGGTTGCATCTCTGGTGGTGGTAACGGGTCGTCGCTCAGGAGCAGCAGGTAATCGGTGGTCGTCCCCAGCGCCTCGGCAATGCGGGCAAGGTCACGCCCCGGTTGTGCCTGTGCAACGTCGCTTTCGATTCTACTCACGGCGCTTGGCGACAAACCGGCCAATTGTGCCAACTCTTTCTGGCTCATTCCCAGATCGTGGCGAAGTGCACGCAGTCGCTTGCCCGTTGTATCCAATATAGCCATGCAACTTATTGTAGCAGATGCACAGGTAGAAAACGAGAAACTTTGGAAAAATGCACTAAGTATGAGTTGCTGCGTGACAGCGCCATGAAATCATGGTATGATGTTTGCAGTAAGGGCACGAACATCGAAATATTGCACGGAAGTAGAAGGCCAATCGTATTGGCCGTCAAAGACCCTGTTGCTCCGTCAACGCCCAACGCGGTTGGGCTTCTACCCTTGAATGTAACATTGTCGAGCTACTCTCACGCACCCATTTGTCCTATCGAGCGGCGGCTCTCTACCCTTGCGACCGTCTGTCCGCAGCAGGCTCTCCCCAGACGCCGATCAGCCAACACCAAGCCCCACAAGCTCTGCCAGCTCTTCGTCCGACGGCTCGGTGACGATCTGCCCCTCGATGTCCAACGTGGGAGTGGAGAGATGGCCCCCATTCCACTGCCGCACTCTCTGGGCCGCCTGGGGATCGTGGTCCACGTCCACGAGGGTATAGGGAATGCCGTGGCCATTTAGGAAAGCCCTGGTGCGCACGGTGTCGCGGCACCAGTAGGCTCCATACACCACGATGCCAGGCCAGGGGCTGCCCTCTTCGCGCATCGGGGGGCTGCCGATCTCTGGCGGTTGGTAGCCGTCGCTGACGAAGAGGTGGCAGATACAGTGACCCGTCTCGGCGATGTCCCGCTCGTGCCGGTAGCAGGGGCAGATGAACTTGCGATCCTCCACGGGATCGCCCGTGCGCTGCTGTCAAGGGCAGTAGGGCCAGCCGAAGGTGGCCGCCTGCCGTCCGATCCCCCTGACGATTCCCTCCCAGACCTCCCAGTTCGGGTTCAGCCGGTAAGGACTGACCTCCGCGTAGCGCAGAGCCATGCGCCGCGCCCGCTCCGTCAAATACTCCAGGCTCTTGCCGATGTTAGGCGTTTGCTCCACCATCACGCTCCATGCGCTGCCACGTGACCATAAGCGAGGTGACAAATGGCACTATGTGCACTCCCGAACCCACACCTGATGTGAGGGAGTTGCACTCCCGAACACGGGCTCGGAGTGCAACTCCTCGCCATCAGTGGGCTTCTATCTCAACCCATTCCTCTATTCTCGGATCAGACACGAAGACTCTGGGAGATGCGCGATCTGGACGCCGACCACTTCTCCATTCTTCTTGCCTCTTGCTTCTTGCCTCTTGGTGTCTTTGTGCCTTTGTGGTGAGAAGTGGGACACAACAGAGGCCCCTGAAGAATGCCAGGCTATTGTCGGACGAATCCTCAGCCAAGCTGCTCCCCCAGATAGTTCTGGATCCCCACCTGTTCGATCTGATCCTTCTGGGCCTCAATCCAATCAATGTGTTCTTCTTCGTCCTTCAGGATCGCTTCCAGCAGCTCCCGCGTGCCGTTGTCCGCCAGCTCCACGGCCAGCCGAATCCCCTCGTTGTACGCTCTGATCGCCCCTTCCTCCGCCGCCCAGTCATTGGCGTGCTGCCTCGCTACCTCGGCGCCGATGTGGATGGGGTTCAGACTGCTGACGATGGGCCAGCCTTCCAGGAACAGGAGGCGGGCGATCAGTTGCTCGGCGTGCTTCATCTCGTCAATCGCCCGTTTCTCCATCGCTTCGTGCAGCCGCTCGTAGCCCCAGTTGGCGCACATCTCCGAGTGCACCATGTACTGGTTGATCGCCGTCAGCTCATCGGCCAAGAGCGCGTTCAACTTCTCGATGATCCGTTCGTTGCCTTTCATGTTCTGTTTCCTCCTTACTGATGTGGGTCACACCGCCCGCGCGACCGTCTGGCGAAACGTGGGCGCGACCTTCGTCAAACCGCCTTGTCGCGCGCTACTCCGCCTCTACCGACCTCGGCAATTCCATGACGATGGGCTCGGCCGCAAGCTGTTCGAAGTCCAGCCGCTTGTGCATCTCGCCCTTGTCATCTTCCTCCTCGACCACTTTCACCAGGACGGTGTCGCCGGGTCGGAACTCGCCGCGCAGCAGTCTCTTCGACAGGGGACTCTCCACGTAACGCAGCAGCGTGCGGCGCAGGGGACGTGCCCCGAACTGCGGGTCGTAGCCGATCTCCGCCAGCCACTGGCGGGCGCCGTCGCTCAGCTCGATGTGCAGCCCATGCTCCGCCAACCGCTCGGCGATCTCCTGCATCTGCAAGTCCACGATCTGCGCCATGTGCTCTTCGGTCAGCGTGTGGAAGATGATGACCTCATCCACACGGTTCATGAACTCCGGCCGGAAGGTCTCTTTCAGCCCCCGCTCGATGTCCTGCTCCCGCTCGCGTTCCTCGGCGCTGCTGCCAGGCTCCTGCTTCAGGAAGCCCAGCGCGCCGCCCTCCTTGATGTATTTCGTGCCGATGTTGGAGGTCATGATCAGCACCGTGTTGCGGAAGTCCACGATGTGACCCTGACCATCGGTCAGCCGGCCATCGTCCAGGATCTGCAGCAGGGTGTTGAACACCTCCGGATGCGCCTTCTCGATCTCGTCGAACAGGATCACCCGGTAGGGACGGCGGCGCACCGCCTCCGTGAGCTGCCCGCCTTCGTCGTAGCCCACGTAGCCGGGCGGCGCGCCCATCAGCCGGCTGACCGTGTGCCGTTCGCGGTACTCGCTCATGTCCAGCCGCAAGAGCGCATCCTCGTCGTCGAAGAGGAACTCGGCCAGGACCTTGGCCAGCTCCGTCTTGCCCACGCCCGAAGGCCCAATGAAAATGAACGAGCCGATGGGGCGGCGGGGGTCTTTCAGACCGGAGCGGGAGCGGCGGATGGCATCGGCCACGGCGGCGATGCCTCCCTCCTGGCCCACGATGCGCTTGTGCAGCGCCTCCTCCATGCGCAGCAGCTTGTCGGCCTCTGTCTCCAGCATGCTGCTGATGGGGATGCCCGTCCAGCTCGCCACCACCTGGGCGATGTCGTCCTCCACGACCTCATCCCTGAGTCCCACTTCCACGCGCCAGGCGGCCCGTGCCGCCTCGAACTCTTCCCCCAGCTTGAGCCGCTCGGCCTTGTATTGCGCTGCCCGTTCGTACTCCCGCGCCGCCCAGGCCGCCTCCTCAGCCGCCGTCAGATTCAGCAAGCGGGTCTTCTTTTCCCGCAACTCCCTGGGCATGGAGTAGTTGGCCACCCGCAGCTTGGCCGCGGCCTCGTCTATCAGGTCAATGGCCTTGTCCGGCAGGTGCCGATCGGTGACGTAGCGATGGGAGAGACGGGCCGCCGCTACCAGCGCCGCCTCGTCGAAGGTGATCTCGTGGTGTGACTCGTAGCAGGCGCGCACCCCTCCCAGCATCTCGATGGTCTCCTCGACCGTCGGTTCCTCCACCCAGACGGGGGCGAAGCGGCGCTCCAGCGCACTGTCCCGCTCGATGTACTTGCGGTAATCGTCCGGCGTGGTGGCGCCGATGCAGCGCAACTCGCCGCGGGCCAGGGCCGGCTTCATCATGTTGGAAGCGTCAATGGCCCCCGACGCCGCGCCCGCGCCCACCACCGTGTGTATCTCGTCTATGAAGAGGATGACCTCGCCTTCGGCGCGCTGGATTTCCTCGATGGCTGTCTTGAGCCGCTCCTCGAACTCGCCGCGGAAGCGGGTGCCGGCCACCATAGCGCCCAGGTCGAGGGAGACCACCCGTTTGCCCAGGAGCAGCTCGGGGACATCGTCACTGGCCACCTGCTGCGCCAGCCCTTCCACGATGGCCGTCTTGCCCACGCCGGCATCGCCGATGAGCACCGGATTGTTCTTGGTGCGCCGGCAGAGCACCTGCATCACCCGCAGGATCTCGGCCTCGCGGCCGACGCAGGGATCCAGCTTGCCTTCGCGGGCCGCTTGGGTCAGGTCACGGCTGAACCGCTCCAGCGTGCGGTAGCGGCTCTCCGCCAGCGGGCTGGTGACCCGTTGTCCGCCCCTGACCTCTGCAACGGCCTTGAGGATACGCTCCTTGGTGACGCCGTGCTCCCGCAGGATGTTCGCCGCCGCCGTGCCCTTCTCGTCAGCAATGGCCAGCAACAGGTGCTCAGTGGAGATATACTCGTCCTTGAGCTGGTCGGCCTCCCGGCTGGCCACGTCCATCACCCGCTTGAACCGCGGCGTGATGAAGACCTGGGCCACCGTGCCGCCGTAGGGCATGGTCCCGCTCATCCGGTGGCTGCGCTCCAGGTGATCCTCCAGCTTGCCTCGCATCACGTCCGCCGGCACACCCAGGTTCTCCATGATCTGCGCGGTCACCCCATCCGGCTGTTCCAGCATGGCCAGGAAGACGTGTTCCGTGTCCACCTGTCCATGTCCATAACGCTGCAAGATCTCATAGGCGCGCATGGCCACGTCCTGTGCGCGCTCGGTAAACCGATCGAATCTCATCATGTTATGTAACCTCTACCTGTAGATTCTGTCCCCTCTGCA
>JACNHM010000608.1 GCA_014383605.1 Chloroflexota bacterium | reverse complement strand
CGCCCCATCGCCGAGCGCTACGGCAGGACGCTGGCGCAGTTGGCGATCGCCTGGGTGCTGCGGCGACCAGAGGTGACGGCGGCCATCGTCGGCGCACGGCGTCCTTCCCAGATCGAGGGCACCGCGCCGGCCGGGGATTGGGAGCTTTCCGCCGAGGACATCGCCGCCATGGACGCGCTGCTGGCCGAGCGGGAGCAAGGGAGCTGAGGAGCAGGGGAGCAGAGGAGACGGGAGAGGGGGAGACAAGGAGACGGGGAGCAGGCGAGCAAGGGAGCGGGGGAGCAAGTGAGCAGAGGGGCAGAGGACATGGAGATCAAACGGGACATATCGGCTCAATCGGCTGATTATGAGCGGATGCGGCTGATCAACGACGTCCTGACGCTCTACTACGTGCAGGAGCTGACCCAGGCGGAAGTGGGTCGCCGGCTGGGGCTGTCCACGACCAAGGTCAACCGGCTGCTGCAGCAGGCTCGCGAGCAGGGCATGGTGGACATCACCATCCGCACGCCCTTCCAGTACCTTTTCGATCTGGAAGCCCAGCTCAAAGCCCGTTTCGGCTTAACCGACGTCGTGGTCATCCCGCAGATCGCCGAGGACGCCAGTGCCATGGTGCACACCCTGGGCCGCGCCGCCGCCAACTATCTGCTCGACCATTTGCGAGATGGCGACGTCCTGGCCATCGGCGGCGGCACGGCCGTCCACGCCGTAGCCCAGGCGCTGGAAGCCCACCGCTCCTACGACGTGAAGGTGGTGCCCTTCATGGGCGCGGTGCAGGGCCGCGTCACCACCGACGTCAACTACCTGGCCACCCAACTGGCTGCCCGCCTGGGCGGCGAAGCCTATCAGTTGCATGCCCCTGCCTTCGTGGACACGCAGGAACAGCGGGAAGCGCTGCTGTCCATGGGGCCGATCAAGGAGATCCTGGACATCGCCCGCCGGGCCACGGTAGCGCTGCTGGGCGTGGGCACCGTGGATTACCAGGCCTCCCGCTTCGTGCAATTCACCGCCCTGTCGGCCGAGGACATGAAGCGCATCGCCGAATCGTGCGGCGGTGTGGGGGAGATCGCCGCTCGCGTCTACGATGTCCAGGGCCAACCTTGCGCTGAGGAATACGCCCGGCGGACGGTGGGGCTGACCTTGCCAGAGCTGCGGGAGATCCCTTTCACCATTGGTGTGGCGGCCACGGCAGCGAAGGCCCTGCCCCTCTATGGCGCGCTGCGCGGCGGCACCCTGGACGCCCTCATCACCGACGAAGCCGCCGCCCGCGGCGTCCTGGAGCTCTACGAGCAGGGGTAGTCTCCCCTACGAGCACGCTGAGAAAACCAGTGGGTAAATTGGGAAACTGGTACATTGGTACATTGGGAGGTTGGTAGATTGGGAGATTGGTACATCGGTATCTTGGGCTTCGCTAGCCCAATCTACCAATTCACCAATATACCAATCTACCAACAGGAGGAATGACCGAGTGACATCAACGATGATCGAGACCCAGGCCAGAATCACGCTGGTGGTGGCCGATAGCCGCCATTTGCTTGAGGAGCTACCGCGCCAGAAGCTGGCCTGGATGCTGCGGAAGATGTGCGAGATCCGCACCTTCGAGGAGAAGGCCGAGGAGCTGTACATCCGCGGCCTGGTGCACGGCACGATGCACCTCTCCGTCGGGCAGGAGGCATCGGCGGTGGGCAGCAGCGGGCCGCTGCGGCCGGAGGACCTGATCATTCACCACCACCGCGGCCACGGCCACACCATCGCCAAGGGCGCCGACATCACGTTGATGATGGCCGAGTTCCTGGGCAAGGAGCCGGGCTACTGCCGCGGCCGCGGCGGCTCCATGCACATCGCCGACATCCCCGGCGGCAACCTGGGGGCCACGGGCGTGGTGGGCAGCGGCATCCCCACGGCGGTGGGCATTGCTTTGGCCCTGCAGATGCGCCGCTCCGACCAGGTGCTGCTGTGCTTCTTCGGAGATGGGGCGGCCAATTTGGGCGAGTTCCACGAGGCGCTGAACATGGCCTCCATCTGGAAGCTGCCCGTGGTCTTCATCTGCGAGAACAACCAGTACGCCATGTCCATGTCCGTGAAGCGTTCCATGAACATCGAGCGCATCTCCACGCGGGCCTGCGCCTACGGCATCCCCGGCGAGACGGTGGACGGCAACGACGTGCTGGCTGTCTACCAGACGGTTGCCGCCGCCGTGGATCACGTGCGCTCCGGCCAGGGGCCGGTGCTGGTGGAGAACGTGACCTACCGCTGGAAGGGCCACTCCAAGAGCGACCGCAACGTCTACCGCACGCCGGAAGAGATCGAGGAGTGGAAGAAGAAATGCCCCATCGAGCGCTTCAAGAAGGCCCTGGTGCAAGCCGGCGTGATGAGCCAGGAAGAGGTGGAAGCCATTGACCGGGAGGCGGAAGCGACTGTGGATCGAGCCGCCGAGGAGGCGCTGACCTTCCCCGAACCTTCGCCGGAGCACATGGAAGACGAGGTGTATGCGCCATGAGCGAGTTGAGCAGGAACGGGCGGGAGATCACCTACCTGGAGGCGGTGCGCGAGGCCATGGTGCAGGAGATGCGCCGTGACCCGGAGGTCTTCCTCATCGGGGAAGACGTGGGGGTGTACGGCGGCGCCTTTGGCCTCTCCCGCGGCATGCTGGAGGAGTTCGGCCCGGAGCGGGTGCGGGAGACGCCCATTTCCGAGGCGGCCATCGTCGGCGCGGCCACCGGCGCGGCGCTGATGGGCATGCGGCCCATCGCCGAGATCATGTTCATGGACTTCATCACCATCTCCATGAACCAGTTGGTCAACCAGGCGGCCAAGATCCACTTCATGTTCGGGGGCAAGGCCAGCATCCCCATGGTTGTGCGGGCGCCGGCCGGATCGGGAACCGGCGCGGCGGCGCAGCACTGCCAGAGTTTGGAAGCCCTGTTCATGAACGTGCCGGGAATCAAGGTCGTCGCCCCGTCCACGCCCTACGACGTCAAGGGGCTGCTCGTGGCCTCCATCCGCGACAACAACCCGGTCATCTTCATGGAGCACAAGCTGCTCTACCGCAGCAAGGGGCCGGTGCCGGAGGAGCTGTACACCATTCCCCTGGGCCGGGCCGACGTCAAGCGGGAGGGGCGTGATCTGACGGTGATCGCCTACTCCATCATGGTGCCGCGGGCGCTGGAAGCGGCGGAGCAGTTGGCTGCCGAAGGCATCGAAATCGAGGTGCTTGACCCGCGCAGCCTCAAGCCGCTGGACGAGGAAACCATCGTCCGCTCGGTGAGCAAGACGGGCCGCGCCCTCATCGTGCACGAAGCGCCGATCACCGGCGGCGTGGGCGGCGAGATCGCCGCCGTCATCGCCGACAGCGAGGCCTTCGATTACCTGGATGCGCCGCTGCGCCGGTTGGCCGGGCGCAACGTGCCCATTCCTTACAACCGCACGCTGGAGCGCGCCGCCGTGCCTCAGGTGGAGGACATCGTGACCGCGGCGCGGGCGCTGGCTCAGGAGGGGAGATAAACATGGCCACAGAAGTCATCATGCCCAAAGTGGATATGGTCATGGACGAGGGCACCTTCGTGGAGTGGCTGAAGGGGGAAGGTGACGGCGTGGAGAAGGGCGAGCCGCTCTTCGTCATCCTCACCGACAAGGCCAACATCGAGCTTGAGGCCCCGGCCAGCGGCATCCTGGCCGGTCTGCGCGCCCGCCCGGACGACGTCATCCCCGTCACCGCGATCATCGCCTACATCCTCGAGCCGGGGGAAGCGCTGCCGGCGGCGGCAGAGGCCAGACCGGCCACGGTTGCGCCCGCCGCCCCTGTCAGGGCCGAGCCGTTGGCCGGGGCAGCGCCGCCGCCCGTTCCGAGCGACGGCAAAGTGCGGGCCACGCCCGTGGCGCGCCGTTTGGCCGCCGAACTGGGCATTGACCTGGGCCAGGTGGCCGGCCGCGGGCCGGGTGGCCGCATCCACAAAGCCGACGTGCTGGCCTTCGCCGGGCAACGGCGGAGGGTGACCGCGCCGCTGGCGGCGGCTGCCCCGGCCCTGCAAGTGCCCCTGCCGGATGCTCGCCGCAAGGAGGTCGTGCCCCTCGCCGGCCCGCGCAAGATCATCGCCGAGCGCATGGCCCACAGCGCCTTCACCGCGCCGCACATCACCCTGTCGCTGCGGGTGGACATGAGCGAGGCCTCCCGCTTGCGCGCCCGGCTGCTGGAGCCACTGCAGCAGAAGACCGGGCAGCGCTTGTCCTTCACGGCCATCCTGGCGCGGGCCGTGGCCGCCGTGCTGCCGCAGCATCCTTACCTGAACGGTTCACTGAGCGGCGAGGAG
This sequence comes from Chloroflexota bacterium, assembly GCA_014383605.1. Next base: position 432 of record JACNHM010000608.1, on the reverse strand, counting down.
ATCATCCTGTGGGATGACGTCCACCTGGGCGTGGCCACCAGCGTGGAGGAGTATCTGATCGTGCCGGTGATCCGGCAGGCGCAGGGCAAGAGCCTGGAACAGATCGTCGCCGCTCTGGGCGATCTGACGGAGCGGGCCCGCGCCAAGCGGTTGACGCCGGCCGAGATGACCGGCAGCACTTTCACCCTCTCCAACCTGGGCATGTTCGGCATCGAGTCCTTCACCGCCATCATCAACCCGCCCGAAGCGGCGATCCTGGCCGTGGGGAAGATCGTGGACACGCCGGCGAGCGTCGAGGGGGAGATCGCCCTGCGGCCGCTGCTGAACCTCACCCTTTCCGCCGACCACCGCGTCGTGGATGGTGTCGCTGCGGCGCGCTTCCTGGCCGACCTGAAGACGACGCTGGAAAACCCGTACCTGTTGATCTGATCA
>JACNHM010000550.1 GCA_014383605.1 Chloroflexota bacterium | reverse complement strand
CTCGCAATGACACGATTGGGGAACTTATTTATTTACAGGCCCGAAGTGGGCCATGATGTCCCGCGCCCGGGGGTCATGATGATCACAAGGGCGGATGGTCTGTGAACCCGTGCAGCAGGCCTTCCGCCCTTTTTCTTTTTGCCGCAGGTGTGGTACAATGAGGCCAGTCAACGCGTGCCGGCAGGGCACGCGTCTTGGATAGGGAGACAATTCATGGATGACATCACTCGACGGGAGTTTATGCGCAGGTTGCTGGCCTGGGGCGTGGGCGCGGCGGGCGCGGGGACATTGCTCTCCTGCGGCTCCGAGCCCACGCCAGCGCCGGCGCCCACGCTCAGGCCCACGGAAGCCCGCGCCGCCAGCACGGCCCAGCCGACCTTCACGCCGCTGCCGACGGCCAGGCCCACACAGTCCCCCGCTACCGCTGCGCCGGCGCCAACGGCTACGTCCGAGCCGACGGCCACGGTCGAGCCGACGGCCACGCCCACGCCTAAGCCAAGCGACGCCTACCTGGCCGTGGCCCGCGGCGAAAGCCCGGCGGCCATGGTGCAGGCGGCGCTCGGCGCGCTGGGCGGCATGGCGCGCTTCGTCACACCAGGCGACGACGTGATCATCAAGCCCAACATCTGTGTGGCCTACCACACCTACGAGTACGCCGCCACCACTAATCCCGAGGTGGTGGCGGCGCTGGTGACGCTCTGCCTGGGCGCGGGGGCCAAGCGGGTGCGGGTGATGGATCAGCCTTTCGGCGGCACGCCCGATCAGGCCTACGCCCGCAGCGGCATTGGCGAGGCGGTCAAGGCGGCCGGCGGTCAGATGGAGGTCATGTCCAAGATGAAGTATCAGGACACGGCCATTCCCGACGGTCGGGACATCACCCGGTGGCCGGTCTACCAGGACGTGCTCAAGGCCGACGTGTTCATTGACGTGCCCATCGCCAAGCATCACAGCCTGGCGCGGCTGACGCTGGGCATGAAGAACCTCATGGGCGTCGTCCAGAACCGCAGCGGCTTGCACATCAACCTGGGCCAGCGCATCGCCGACCTGACCAGCCTGGTGCGCCCCACGCTGACGGTGGTGGACGCGGTGCGCATCCTGATGGACCACGGCCCCACGGGCGGCAGCCTGGACGACGTGAAGCTGACGAACACGGTCATCGCCAGCCACGACATCGTCGCCGCCGACGCCTACGCCGCTACTCTGTTTGGCCTGACCGCGGCTGACATCCCGGCCACCGTCGCCGGCGCCGAGATGGGCTTGGGGACGATGGATTGGGGCAGTGTGAGGACAGAAGAAATCAGTGTGTAGGATGATGGGTGGGAGCGCCGTAAAACGTGAAACGTAAACCCCCACTTTACGATTTACGCATTACGCATTACGTTACGTGGCGGCGGGTGCGGCAGGGTGTACAGCTTCTGGCGCTGTTGCTGTTTCTGTACCTGCTGCTGGGGACGCGGCAGGGCGGCGCGACCTTCCTGCCGCATGATCTGTTCTTCCGGCTCGATCCGCTGGCGGGGCTGACGGCCATGCTCGCCGGCCGGCGCTGGATGGCGTCGCTGGCTCTGGGTGGCGTGACGCTGCTGCTGACCCTGGGGCTGGGCCGCGTCTGGTGCGGCTGGCTCTGCCCGCTGGGCACGCTGCTGGATTGGACGCGGCTGCGGCGGCCCCGTCCTGACGATTCGGACTGGCCCGCCGGCTGGCGGCAGGTCAAGCACTTCCTGCTCTTCGCCATCCTCTTCGCCGCGCTGCTGGGCAACCTGACCCTGCTGGTCCTCGATCCCCTCACGTTGCTGTTCCGCACGGTGACCACCGCGGCGTTGCCGGCGCTGAATGCCTTGGTCACGGCAGCGGAGACGGCGCTTTACCGCTTGGAGCCGCTGCAAGCGCCACTGGAAGTCTTCGACCGCTTCGTGCGGGGCGGGCTGCTGCCGCTGGAGCAGAGCTTCTTCCAGCAGAACCTGCTGCTGGCCCTGGTCTTCGTGGGCGTGCTGGCGCTCAATGCCATTCGTCCGCGCTTCTGGTGCCGCACTCTCTGCCCGCTGGGAGCGTTGCTGGGGCTGTTCTGCAAGGTGGCCTGGCTGCGCCACCGGGTGGACGAAGCGGCCTGCACGGCCTGCCAGCGTTGCGCCGGCGTCTGTCCCACGGGCACCATTGATGCGAAGCGCAACTTCGCCGCCGACCCCGCCGAGTGCACGGTGTGCCTCGATTGCCTGGCGAGCTGCCCCACGAAGGCCGTCAGCTTCGGCGGGCGCTGGGGCCTGGCTCCCTGGCGACGCTACGATCCCTCGCGGCGGCAGGTGCTGGCCTCGCTGGGCGCGGCAGTGGCCGGCGTCGGGTTGCTGCGCGCCGCGCCGGCCGCGGGCCGGGAGCATCCGCACCTCGTCCGCCCGCCCGGGGCGCGGGAGAACGATCTGCTGAACAAGTGCATCCGCTGCGGCCAGTGCCTCCAGGTCTGCCCCACGGCGGGCTTGCAGCCGAGCCTGCTGGCGTCCGGCCTGGAGGGACTCTGGACGCCGGTGCTGGTGTCTCGCCTGGGCTACTGCGACTACTCCTGCCACTCCTGCGGCCAGGTTTGTCCGACCGGGGCTATCCCCCAGTTGACGCTGGAGGAGAAGCGGGAGGCGGTCATCGGCGTGGCCTACATTGACGAGAATCGCTGCATTCCCTGGGCCGACGCCCGGCCGTGCATCGTCTGCGAAGAGATGTGCCCGGTGCCGGAGAAAGCGATCAGGCTGCAAGAGGAGCAGGTGCAGAACGCGCAGGGGGAATGGGTGACGGTGAAGCGGCCGCGGGTTGTGCGAGAGCTGTGCATCGGCTGCGGCATCTGCGAGTACCAATGCCCGCTCAACGGCGAGGCGGCCATCCGCGTCTACGTGCCCAACGAGTTCAACACCGCAGCGCCTGGCTGATGGGCAAAGAAAGACGCCTGGCTGAGCACCAGGCGTCCTTCTCCAGTTGAACTGTAGTGGGGGGGCGACTGGGAGAATGGCAGCTCAGGCTGTCTCACTCCGCTCGAGCTTCTCGATGCGGATCCGGTACGCCAGCTGCTCAAGTTCAGGATCTCCAGTCGCCAGAGCAGCGCCCAGTTCCTCGGCAGCTGCTGCGGCAAAACTGTCGGCATAGGAGATGGCGTGGCGCATCTTGAATCTGGCAGCGGCGAACACAGCTTCCTCAGTGGCAGGGACAACGGTCAGGGCCAGGCGGCGAATCTCATTCAGTGTTGTCTCGGCTGCGTTTTCGCCCTTGACTTTACCAATGCAGTAGGCCACCTCGCCCAGGTTGATGACGGAGATGAACAGTTCAACGTTCCCTTTTTCAGCTTCCTCCAACAGCCCCTTGACGCGCGAGGCCGCCGGTTCTTCCTTTTGCAGGAAGGCCAGAATCGCCCATGCATCAAGCACGAATCGTTGCTTCATGTTCCATCTCCCGCTGGTGTTCGGCCTCCAGATCGGCGAGGAAATCGGCATCGGCGTATTTGCCATACAGGGCGTCAACGGCAAAGGTTGTTACCGGTTCCAGGATGATTTTTCGCTCTGTGAGTTGAACGTGGAATTGAGTACCGCGACGAAGCCTGAGCGCCTGTCGTATCTCTTTGGGAATGACCAACTGGCCTTTGGATGAAAGCCTGACCAACATAGTTCCTACCTCCTTAGGTCTTACTTCACTGCGCATATTGTAAGATAGAAGCGCGTATTTGTCAAATCCTCGTTCACCGGATGGAGATGGATTACAACAAGCTTCACCAGACACTGATCGCTTTGCACAAGCTGGCACACTGGCGCTGGTGGCAGGTGGCTGCCGTGGTGATCGTCTTGGCTGCCACGGCGGGGCTGCTGGGTTTCGGGGCCAGCGGAATGGTCAGCGCAGGCCTGGTGCTCGCTGCCGGCTACCTGCTCTTCGTCGTAATGGACGGCGCGCTGCTGGCGGCGCTGCCGCGGCGGCGGCTATCCTTCGGGCCGGTGCAGCCGCCGCTGCTGGCGCTGGCCGTGGTGCGCTGGCTGGCGAGCCTGGCCGCGGCGCTGGTGAGCCTGTGGCTCTCGCCCGTGTGGCCGCTGGCCGCGCTGCTCGTCTTGCACATGGTTCTCTCCGGCCTGGCCGTCTACGGCTGCGCGATCGAGCCTTTCCGCCTGACGCTCACCCGGCTGGAGGTGAGCAGCCCCAAGCTGGCCATGCTCCCGCGGCCGCTGCGCATCCTGCACCTGTCCGATCTGCACATGGAACGCCCCACGCCGCGGGAGGAGCGGGTGCTGAGACTGGCCGCCGAGCTGGCCCCCGACCTCATCCTGCTCACCGGCGACTACCTGAACCTCTCCTACGCCGACGACGATACGGCCGTCGCCCACGCCCGCCAGTGGCTGAGCCGCCTGTGCGCTCCCCTGGGCGTCTACGCCGTGCTGGGCACGCCGGAGGTGGACGTGCGCCATCGGGCGGACGAACTGTTTGCCAACACGGGCGTGCGGCTGCTGCGCAACGAGGCTGCGCCGGTGGCGGCGGGCGGCCAGGCGATCACCCTCGTCGGCGTGACCTGCGAGCGGGCGCCGGACGTGGATCGTGCCGCGCTGGAGGCGGCGCGGCGTGACGTGCCGGACAGCGCCTTCACCATCCTGCTCTACCACATCCCCGACCTGATGCCCCAGGCGGTGGCGCGGGGGATTGACCTCTACCTGGCCGGACACACGCACGGCGGCCAGTGGCGGCTGCCGGTCTACGGGGCGGTGATCACCAGCTCGGCCTACGGCAAGCG
>JACNHM010000503.1:2191-4751 GCA_014383605.1 Chloroflexota bacterium | reverse complement strand
GACGACGCCGGCTGGGGCTGTCTCCTTGGCGGCGTGATCATCGGTGCGTACCGGCTGGAGACGCAGGAGTTCGCCTGCCAGGAGATCCCGGCGCGCTTCTTCCAGCCGCCGCTCTTTGGGCAACGAGCGTACCTGGACAAGGCCGTGGAGGTGGCCGGCCGGCTGCTGATGGATGAGCTGGGAGTGCAACCGGGAGAAGAGATCCAGGTCTGCTCCGGCTACGTCCTCAGCAACGTCGGCCCCTGGCTGGCGCAGGCGGGCTTGCTCGGGCGCAAGGTGAAGGTGGAAGGGCCCCTGCAGGTGCTGGTAGAGACGGCCCTGCAGCAAAGCCTGGCCGCCCTGGGGCTGGACGTGTCGTATGACGTGCTCACCGAAAAGCAGGGCCTCCTCTTCTGGAAGTGCCTGCACTGGCTCAAGGGCGGCAATATCAACGCCACCCGAGCCGTCGCGGAGCGAGAGCGGCACGCCAAGACAGGGTGGGCGAGCTACGGCATCTGGGTCGGCCACCCGTATGCGCAGGCGAAGCAGTTGGCGGCGCAGGCCAAGGCGGCACGGAAACAGGCGAGAAGGCCGTGGTGAGGCTGCATGGCCTTTGGCGCCGACTGAACGGTACCAAAGGGCGGACCGTTGGTACCAATTGAACAAGAAAGGGAAAACATGACAACAACCATTGCTATTGCCAACCAAAAAGGCGGCGTCGGCAAGACCACCACCGCCGTAACGCTGGCCTTTGGCCTGGCGCAACGGGGACACAAGACACTGATTGTGGACCTGGATAGCCAGGGGCAGGTGGCTATGGCGCTGGGGCATCCCCCCTCGGCCGGTCTCTATCGCCTCCTGGTGCAGGGGCAACCCCTGGAGACGGTGGCCGTGCAGGCCAGGGAGAGGTTGCCGCTATGGATCGTTCCCAGCGACAAGAACACCGCGGTGGCCAAAGAGGTGATCACCTCCCGCCCTTTTCGGGAGACCATGTTGCTACGGGCTCTGTCCGGAGCTCCGGCGGATGTGGTGATCATTGACTGCCCTCCCAGCCTGGACGTGCTGCATACCTCAGCCTTGGTGGCCTCCGATTGGCTGCTGATTCCCGCCAAACTGGACTACCTGGCCCTGGCCGGCGTCCTGGAGTTGCAGGCCACCCTGGCGGAGGTGCAAGAGGCGGGATATGGGTGCGAAGTCCTGGCCATCGTCCCCACGTTCTATGACCAGGTGACCGTGGAGACGCAGGTACAGTTCCAGAACATGATTGAGCGCTTCGGTGAGCTGGTGTGGCCGCCCATCCCGGTAGACACGAAGCTGCGGGAGGCGCCGGCCTTCGGCAAAAGCATCTTCGAGCACGCGCCCGACTGTCGCGCGGTCAAGGGCCTGGTCCTGGACACAAACGGTGAGACACGGGTGGGTGGGTACGCCGACATGGTAGATCGCGTGGTGGAGTTCATCATCTGAGGGGAGGAGGGCCATGCCAGCGACAGGCAATCGGCGCGATGACTTGCTTCGTGATCAGCTCCCGCCGGAGGAAGTGGTGCTGCCGGGGGCCGGCGACGTGGATCCGGCCACGCACGCCCTGTTGACCGTGGGCCGCAAACGCTCGCGGGTGCGCCGCCGGACGGTGGCACAAAAGCGCAAGGAGATCTACGACCGACAGCGAGAGCGGGTGATCTACGACATTCCCCAGTCGGTGAAGGAGACTCTCAGGGGGCTGGCGGAACGGCTTGGGTGCAGCGCCTCGGACCTGGCTGCGCTGGCGCTGGTCCAATGGCTGAACTCGGCCAACATAGGCGAGCTGAAAGAGATGCGGGTAGAGACATCGGAGCGGAACTTTCGTTTTCGCTACACCTTTGATCTTCCTCCGCTGAGAGTCGCCGCCGACCCGCAAGCGAAGGGGGACCAGGCAGACGATATAGTGGCCCGAGCGCGCTGTCATCTGAAGGGATGAGCAAAAAGCGAATCTCGGAATCTTCCCTGAATTCTGCGGATCCGTAGCTTTCGGTACCGAAGGGCCAAAACCCATCGGTACCGTCGGATGGTACCGAAGGAGAGCCTTTCGGTACCGAATGAGGGACGCTCCTAGATCGATTCTGCCAGAATCGCCGCATCAGAGGCCACGATTCCAAAATCGTCGCTTAGAATCGATCTGGGGCGGTTATCGTTCTCTCAGTCACAAAAGAAGGAGGTAAGGTGGGCAACAACGAACTGTGGATCGAGGTGGTCTTCGGCGAGAGGCCGGAGCGTCCGGTGGCCATTCTGGTACGCCGGACGGAGATGTTCAGCCAGTTGGGGGGATCGGGGTTCAAAGTGCTCCAGGCGCTGGCGCTGCACGCGCTGATGCTGGCGCATCCCCGACTCCCCGGCGGCGAAGAGGAGTTCCAGCATCTCTTGGAGCTCGGGCTGGTGAGCGACGAGGACCGCGGCCGTCTGGCTGCTTCGGTCAGCCACGGGCAGGTGGCCCGAGAGACTGGTCTGTCGCGGCACACGGTAGGCAAGTGCCTGCGGCGGTTGGAGGCCCTGGGGGTGCTCAGACACCACTCGCTTTGGGGGGTGCGCGCCAGGGGCCGGATCTGGG
>JACNHM010000503.1:0-1260 GCA_014383605.1 Chloroflexota bacterium | reverse complement strand
GTACCCTACGGTACCACTACGTGTACCCATAAATGGGGCGGGCGATGCCCGCACCCATCTGCCCCTCCTGGATGAGCTCTCGCTGGACTTCTCCTGGGAGGAGCAGGCGGAGTACGTCGAGTTCTGGGTACAGCGGTTCGTGGAAGGCAGGAAGACCCAGGCTGCGAACACGGCGCTGGCCAAGGCCTTCGGGCGGGCCTTTGGCTTCCAGCGCGACGGAGAATTGGTCGTCGAGCCCGGCCAGGACGAATACGCCCGCCTCGGCGGGTTGGCCAAGGAGTTCCAGGATCTCGGCGGCCACGTGGCCGTCTGGCGAGCGGCCCGCCGCATGTGGGGACGCGAGCTTTCGGGAGATCCCCTGGCGTATCTGGCCCAGAGCCTGATCCAGGAGCGCAACGAGAGGCGGGAGGAGAAACATGAGCGGAGGAAACCGGGCCGGCGGGGAACTGGCCGGCAGGGGGCTGGCGCAGATTGGCCCCCAGGCTCTGGCTACCGTCGGCTCCCTGACGATGCCCCGCGGGACTATCTCGCCGACCCCTTCGTCGAGGGGGACCGTGACGAGCCGGAGTCTGGCTGATGCCCCCTGCACGTGCGGGGGGCTGGGCTTTGTCACGCTGGACGTGCCGCCCGATCACCCGGCCTTTGGCCGGTCCGTCCCCTGCTCCTGCCGGATGGCGGAGATGCACAGGGAGCGCACAGCGGAACTGGCGGGACGGATCGCCGAGTTCTCCGGCATGGCCAGTGCCCACGCCCAAGCCAAGACCTTCCAGGGCTTCCAGGTGCTCGGGGGCAATCGCCAAGCCTTCCAGGTGGCGCGCTCCTTCGCCGCCGCTCCCGACGGCTGGCTGGTACTGCTGGGCGGCTACGGCTGCGGCAAGACGCACCTCCTGCTGGCCATCGGCAACAGTTTGCTGGGGCAGGCGGACCCCCGGCCGGTGGTGTACGCCAACGCGCCGGACCTGCTGGACAGCCTCAAGGCCACGTTCGGCAACAACGGTTCTGGGGACACCTACGAGGAGAGGTTCCGCACCCTGCGGACGGTGGACGTCCTGCTGCTGGACGACCTGGGTGCGGAGAGCCCCACGTCCTGGGCGGCGCAAGCCTTGTTCCAGCTCCTGGACTATCGTTACGTGCACGAGCTGCCCACGGTCATCGCCTCCAACATGGCGTTGGGTGAGTTTCCCAGCCGCATCAGGTCGCGCCTGAAAGACCGGTCGGTAGTGCAGATCGTAGCCATCACCGCCGGGGACTACCGGGAGC
>JACNHM010000295.1 GCA_014383605.1 Chloroflexota bacterium | reverse complement strand
TGACCCAGGTGCTCGATGACGTAAACCCTGCGCGTGGGCAGCCCTTCGAGCTCTCGCCAAGTCTCCCAAAGATGGGAGAGCCAGATCTTGGTCATCTTGCGCAGTGCGGCTCTATGCTGCCGGTTCCTGCTCCAGTCAGGCCGGTGGTCCTCGTAGTATGCCCGGGCCTGGTCGTAGATGTCCCGATAGGGACTGTTGGCCCTGAGAAATGCGGAAGCCACGAGGTAGCAGGCCGTCTTCAAACGGGCGTTGTATGGCAGGCCAAAACCGGCCACGGGCCTGTCCGGGCGCTCCTCTACGTGCGATCCCTCCGGCGGCTCAGGCCGCACGGTTCTCCACTGGCCGGCGCTTCTGTCGTATTGCCGGCCAACGACAGGAGCCAGCACGCGGCCATCGGCGGAGACGTGGTACTTGCCCAGGCCATAGCCGGCGAAGCGCCAGAGTTGGCTCACGGTTTCGGCCCTGGCAATGTCGATGTGGGCCACGACTTTGGCCACGTTCAGCAGGCCGCAGCCCCTGACCTGGGTTGCCGCCTCGATGATGGGGAACTCCCCGGCCACGGAACGGATCTCTCCGTCCAGTTCTTCCTCCAGCGCCTGGAACCTCTCGTACCAGCGCTGCAGGAGGGCCAGCGTGTCCTCGTCTGCGGTGTCTCGCCCCTGTTCGATGGCCCGTATCCGCTCGCCGAAAGCCAATCGTTGCTTCTGGATGGCCTGGTCGCGCAGATCGACCAGGATTCGCAATGCCTCAAGGTTCATAGTGGTTTGTCCTCGCTTGTATGGGTGGGACCTCTCGATACCATTGACTACTCGCCCGACGACCTTGGGTCTCACTCGGGGTTTGGCTCGCACACTGAGTTTGGATGTCTCGCTGCACCTGGCTCGCTCCCGTTGCTGGGATCACTTACCTCTTTCGGCTTCGCTCGTCTATGGTTCTCTCATGCCTCTAGGCTCGCTCTCAGGCTGTGGGGATCTCTTGAGTTCTGGCTCGCACCCATGTCTGGGAACTCTCATGGTCTTCGGCTCTGGCTCTGGTTTGCTCATAACCAATGGTTCTCTCGGCAGTTGTGGCTCGCTCGAGACACGTGGATCTCTCGTTTCTATCGGCTCGCTTGCTTCGTTTGGGTCTATCTTGACAACTGGCTCGCATCCATGTTCGGGAACTCTCGACGATTCTGGCTTGCTCTCGACTTGTGGATCTCTTCTGCTATCTGGCTCGCTTGCCTCCTTTGGGTCTAACACATGAACACTGGCTCGCATGTCGCCTCTGGTTCTCTCACCACCCAGGGCTCGCTCCCGTATAATGGTTCTCTCGACACACTCAGCTCGCACTCTTAGGCTGGTTCTCCTCGTCTACGGGGCTCGCTCTCTGGTCACGGTTCTCTTTTGTCAGGTAGCTCGCTCCTGCATAATGGTTCTCTCGATGGTGCTGGCTCGCACGGAGCGTTTGGGCCCCTCGCAACTTTGGGCTCGCTCGGAATTGCTGGATCTCACGTCACACTCGGCTGGCGCTGGTTGCTGCTGGGTCTCTTGTGTCTTGGTTGGCTCGCACGTTTGTTTCGGGTCCCGCAATGAAACCGGCTCGCGCCAATATCACGGGTCTCATCAACCGAGCGGCTCGCACTCTTGCTTCGGGTCCCACGCGACGTACGGCTGCGCTCTACCTCCCTGGAGACTCACATGCACATTGGCTCGCGCTTTCCTTTCAGTCCTCACAACCCCCTCGGCGACACGCACCCTGCAACCGGGTCTCACTTTGTCCACGGCTCGCTCGTGCCGTCCGGTGCTCTCCAATTGACTGGCGGCTACTTAAATATCTGCACGGACCGCTCGTAACCCCACAACGGCCCGCCGTGCTTGAGTTTGTCCAGATTGCAGACGTGCAGGGTGATCGTCCTGCGCAGCCCGGTATCAAGCGACCATTTGTTGGCCTCGGACATGATCTCACTCTGTGCTTTGATGCCTCGCACCACGACGTAGAAGTCCGAGGTCACCTGCGCGTGCCGGCCGAAGCGCCGGTACCGTTGCGCCCTGTCGTCTCCCTCGCTCCCGATGCGCCAATCGCACTGCACGTAGAGGGCCTGGCCATCGAAGATGGCCACCAGGTTGGGATCGAGGGCCTCCCCGCCGGCCAGAGCCACCGGCGGCGAGTGCGCATCTACCGCCTGTGCTCCGTGAGCCAGCAGGGCGTCGCGGGCCTCCAGGGTCAAGAGCACGTGTTCGGGGACCCTGCCCCGCCCCAACAGCCGGCCATACTCCGGCTCCTGGGGCTCCTGACCGCCCGTGAGCCGCCGGTACGCCTCTCGCCCCCGGTCCGTCAGCTGCAGGATCTGCGGCGGTCGGCCCGCCTGAACCACGTCGGGCACGGTGGCGTCGACCAGCTTGGTGTCCTTCAGCCGGCGGATGATACGGCCTACGGCACCGCCATCGGCGGAGCCCAGGTGACCCGCCCGGTGCAGCGCCTGGGCCAGGGACGACCGCAGGGCAAGACCGGTGTCGCCCATGAGCCGCAGCAGGGCGGCGTCGGTCTCGAAGGTGGGGCGGGCCTGCCATTCGTTGAACCAGATCTCATCTGGCCCAGGCATTGGCCCCGCCTCGACCGCAGCAGGCTGAGGCGACGCGGCTCTCTGCAGCACCTCCGCCCGCAGCCCCTCGTTCTGCTGCCGCAGCTGCGCGGCCTCAGCGTGGCTGGCGGCCAACTGCGTCTGCAGGGTTGACGTCTGCTGGACCCGCTGCTGCAGTTCCTCCACCTGGCCCTGCAACCTCACCACCTCCGCTTCCGCCTGGCCCGCTCGCCCCAGGGCCGCCTCCACCTGGTCGGCCAGGTCGCCACGGCTCAACATGCGCATGCGGCGGTGTTTGGCCACCAACCGCTCCAGGATCCAGTCGCCCAGCGGCCTGGGCGGCGTGTCCCGAAAGGCGGGATCCCGCCGCTGTGCGGCGTCCACCTCCTCGGGCAGCGCCTGGCGGGCGATGCGCCAGAGGGTGGCCAGCACCTCGGCGTACCCTCTCTCCGCCAGCTCCCGCAGGCGGGTCTGGGCCTCCAGGAGCGAGCGCAGCTGGGTGACCTCTGTGGCCTCCATCACCCTTTGGCTCACGGAAAGCTATCCTCCCACCACTGCCGCAGGGGCGGAATCCAGGGACGGCGCGGCGTCTCCGGCACCGCCACCGTCGGCCGGGGCGTCCAGGTGGGCACTCGCTGCTCGTGCCATCCGCTGCCCGGCGTCGCCGTCTGTGCCGGCGGCTCTGCCTGCGGCGTCGCTGGCGTGCCCAAGCTGGCTGGTGTACCAGAGGGCGTGCCCGTAGGCGTAGGCCCCCCGGCCGGGATCGGGACAGGTGTCGGCCTGGCCTGCTCCAGGAAGGCCAGCTGCGCTTGCAGCGCCCGGCGCAGGGCCAGCAGGTGATCGGCGGCTGTCTGCGCCTGGGCCGTCGCCGTCGCCTGGCTGCCCCGCGAGGGCGACCCCAGGGCCGTGGCCACGGCGCCGTGCAGTTTCAGGCACTCGTCGGCCGTGGCCACGGCCAGGGCGTGCAGCGCCTGCAGCGCCTGCGGCGCCTCCGCCTGCTCCATCTCCTGACGCACCTCGGCCAGCCGGGCCAGGGACCGCTCCAGGGTGCGACTGCGCTGGTACACGGTCTCCATCCCCGCCGGCGTGGGCAGCACGGGCAGCTCCCCCTCTCCCGGAGGGGCGGAGGAGATCATGCCCTCCAACCGGCCGTTCTCCTCTTCCAGCGCCGATAGCCACCGCTCGGCCCTGTCCAGGTAGCGGGTCAGCTGCCAGTTGGCCGCAGAGAGCAACACCGGGCGGCCGGCCACGCGAGGGCTGAGGGCATAGCCCACAGCCCCCAGCGCCGCCGCCGCCAGGACCACGATGCACACGATCAATGCTCGCCGGGAGATCTCCATGCCGCTCATTCTTCGTCCTTCTCTTCTTCGGCGATCTCCGCGTTGATCATCACCCTGGCCGCCCGCACCTCGGTCACCGTGCGGCCCCCCGGGATGTCCCGGCTCTGCAGCCAGCCGATGACCGTCACCGATGCCCCCTTGACCAGGTGACTCACCAGCGGCATGAACCGCTTCCCCAGACAAACGACGGTAGCGAAGTCCGCCGCCGGCTTCCTCTCGGTGGTGCGGGGCACGGCCATGCGGAAGGTGATCTTGGGCCGGCCGCTCTGGGATGTGTACAGCCCGGCATCGCCGGTCAGGAGGCCGTTCAGAACGATGTGGTTATTGGATGCCATCTCTCTCCTCTGTCTCCGCTTCATTGGTGTCGCCGATCACGGCGATGTGATCGGCGACGATCTCCACAGCCACGCGGGGCTCACGCAGCCCGGCAGGCAGTTGGTCGGCGAGCGCCTGTGCTTCCGCAGCTTTGCCCGCCCGCTGCAGCGCTCGGGCCACCAGCCGGGGGATGCTCTGCTCGAAGTTGCGGGTGCGCACCCGCCCGACGACGATCACCGGCTGGTTGACCTGCAGGAAGGAAGGCGGCTCCCCCCAGCCGAAGATGATTGGATAGATGGGGTCCCCCTCCCCCTGGCCGCCGAAGGATTGCTTCTGGAAAAGGGAGAAGACGTACCCCCCTCCGGGAACCCTCCGCGGCGGCTTGGCCACCCGGCCCGTCAAGGTCACCTGGTTCGTGAACTCCATGGTCAGGCCTCGACAACCCAACGCAGGAAGCGCTGGCGGGGGATGGGGTCGGCCATCCAGGAGGTGTCGGGCAGGGGCCATCTGCTCACCTGATCCACCGTCAGGGCGGCCAGGCC
>JACNHM010000415.1 GCA_014383605.1 Chloroflexota bacterium | reverse complement strand
TATCCAGCCGATCAGCGGCGTAGCGAGCCTGGAGGTTGGGCACGCCCGGCGCGGAACCCATCCCCAGCACCGCGCTCAACCCCGCCTCGGCAAAGCGCTCGCTCAGTTCCAGTTGCTTGCGGGTGGTATGGAAAAGGCCGCCCATGTCGGTGTAGGGCATCCCCGCCTCGAGGCAGGCCTCCATCACCTGCAGGTTGAAGTAGTAGACGGTGGCATTCAGGCAAGCGTCCGCCCCCCTGAGCACATTGATCAGCGCGTCGGGGTCGGTCACATCCACCTGTTGGATGCTGACTTTGGGGCTGTTGATGATCTCTGCTACTGTGCGAGCTTGAGAAACATCCAGATCGGCGATGACCACCTCATTCACCCGCCGGTCGCCCGCCAGGTCCTGCACGGCGATGCAGCCCATCTTGCCCGCGCCGCCCAGTACAACGATTTTCATCGAAATTTCTCCTTGGAAGTCACAGTTTCAGGTTTCAGGTTTCAAGTTTCAAGTTTCAGGTTGGATGAACCTGGAACCTGAAACTCCGACACCTGAAACCGCTACAGTTCGTCCGCCACCCAGCCCAGAGCCAACTCCTCCAGTTTGGCCCGCGTCGGGCGGCCGTTCTCGTCCCAGCCGGCCATCCCATAGTAGAGCGCCTTCGCCGCCTCCACCTCCTCGGCGGTGACCGCTACCCCGTCGGACCTTCCGCCCTGCAGTGGGATCAGCAATTTGGGCGGCACGGTGTCCGCCTCCGCGCCGATTCCCTCGCGGGCGTTGAAAGCTTGCAAGAGGTTCAGCCGCCGCTCACCCACCTTCATCAGCTCCCACAGGCTCACGTTCCAGCCGGTGACCGCCCGCACGGCCTCCACCAACTGGCTGGGGCCGTAGAGATGCCAGGCCGAACCGAAGACGAACTGGCACACGCACACACTGTCCAGACAACTGTAGAGACGCTGGGTGTAGAGGGCGTAGCGGACCTTCTCCGCATTCAAGACGTCCGACGGCTGCGGATCCAGGAGATCCAGTTCCGCCGCCCGCTCCGGGTACCATTCATAGCAGGGGTCGTGCTCGTGGGACTGGTGGTCGGCGCCGAAGGGGTTGACAGCGTAGATAAGGGCCAAACTGCGCTTGACCTGGGGCATGTGGGCGGGAAGTTCGTGATTCTTTACCGCCACCACCAGGTCCCGACCTACCCCCAGAATCTCGGCCGCACGGGCAGAGCCCTCCCCCAACACGTGCCCCAAGCCCTCCCGCCTCCCGATGCGCTCCACCATCTCCACCAGCGCCTCGGCGTTGCCGAAGCGGAGCTCAACGCCATCGGTGTCCTCCAGGGTGAGCAGCCCTCGCTCGAAGCAGTCCATGGCCCAGGCAATGGTCGCCCCGCACGAGATGGTATCCATCCCGTACATATTGCACAGTTGGTTGGCGCGGGCTATCGCCGCCAGGTCGGACACGCCGCAGTAGGAGCCCATCGTGCTGAGAGTCTCGTACTCCGGGCCGCCGTAGCGGGGGTCCACTCGATACGGCCCCTCGGTCACCTCCACCTCCCGCTTGCAGCGCACCACGCAGCCAAAACAGGTATCCCGCCCTTTGAGGATAGTCTCGGCCATGCGCTGGCCGCTGATGGCCTCTGCTTCTTCAAAGAAACCGCTGGCCCAGTTGCGGGTGGGCAGCCCGCCGTTCTTGTTCTGGGAAAGGAGAACCTCGGCGGTGCCCAGCAGCCCCATCCCATAGATGTCGGATTCCTCGAAGTGGTCAGCGCCCCACTTCGCCAGCGCCTTGACAGCGTCGGGATCGGCCAACTCGGGGCGGCTGCGCCCGCGCACGGCCACCGCCTTGAGGTTCTTGGCCGCCATCACCGTGCCCATGCCAGTGCGACCGTTGGCGCGGTTAGCGTTGTTGATGAGGGCGCTGAAGCGTACCCCCTCCTCCGCCGCCGGGCCGCACTGAAGTACCTGGATGCGTCTGTCGCCCAGTTCCTCGCGGATGGCGTCCTCCGCGTCGGCGGTGAACTGCCCCCACAGGTGAGCGGCATCTCGCAGTTCCGCAGTTGGGCGGGTCTCCGCAGTTGGGCGAGGGTCTCCGACCGAGCCCCCGTCGTGCACCCACAGGTACACCGGCCGCTCGGCCTGGCCGTGGATCACGATGCCGTCGAAGCCAGCGAACTTGAACTCCGCCGGCCAGAAGCCGCCGGCCTGCGAGTCGCCCACCAGGCCGGTGACGGGGGACTTGGCCGTGGCGCAGACGCGCGACTGCCCGGAGAAGGGCGCGCCAGTGACGACGCCGACCATCAAGCTGAGGGTGTTCTCCGGTCCCAGCGGGTCGGCTCCGGGCGGGGTGTGCTTCAGAAGGTAGTAACCCCCCATCGCGCTCCCGCCCATATACTTCCGGTAGAAGCTCTCGCCGGGCTTCTCTACCTCTATCTTCCCCGTCGTCAGGTCAACGTGTAATATCTTGCCATGGTATCCGTAAGGCATCGGTCACCTCCTCAGTTGTATGACGACAAGACGGAACACGCAGCACGCAGCACGTGTTGCATGCTGCGTGTTCCGTCTCTGCGTTACGTGCTCTGCTTGACCTCTTTTACCGCTTCCTCAAACGCCGTCAGCGTGTCGGCGATGTCCTGTTCGCTATGGCTGTAGCAGAGGAACCAGGGCTCTCGGCCGTCGCTGTCGGGCATCACCCCTCGCTCGATCAGGGCCATCGCCAGCCGTTCGTAGAGAGCATCGTCGCCCTCACAGTAGTCGCGGAAGTCGGTCGGCTCCTCGTCCGTTCCCAGTAGTAGGCCGAAGATGGACGGCAGGCCCAGGACGCAGTGGGGGATGTCGGCACGGGTTAGGATCTCGTCAATGCCATCCATCAACTGCTGACCGCGCTGGAAGATGGTCTCGATGATGGGCTGGGTCTCCAGGATCTCCAGCGTGGCATCGGCGGCAGCAGCGCCGACCACGTTGCCGCTGTAGGTGCCGCCATGGGCCACACTGCCGGGCCCGATGACGCCCATCACTTCTTCCTTCCCACCGATGGCCGCGATGGGGAAGCCGTTGCCCATGGCCTTGGCGTAGGTGGCCAAGTCGGCCTGCACGCCGAAGTACTCCTGCGCCCCGCCGTTGGCGATGCGGAAACCCGTCTTTACCTCGTCGAAGATGAGCACGATGCCGTAACGGTCGCACAGTTCGCGGATCTTCTCCAGCCAGCCGGGCTTGGGCAGGATGCCTGCCGCGTTGCCCAGCAGCGGCTCGACCATGATGGCCGCCAGTTCGTGCCAGTGGGCCTCCACCGTCTCCTCCAACCGCTCGAAGTCGTTGAAGGGCAGGTTGATGACGTAGTGGCGGATGCCCTCAGGAATGCCAGAGCTCATCTGGACGTTGATGGGGCTGCGACGGGAGCCCAGGGATCCGACCGGTGACCCAGCCGTGCTGAAGAGGACGTAGTCGTGCATCCCGTGGTACTGGCCCTCGAACTTGATGAACCGCTCCCGGCCAGTGTAGGCGCGGGCGATACGCAGGGCGTGCATGGTCACCTCGGTGCCGGTGTTGCCCAGGCGCACCTTGTCCACGCCGGTCAGGCGAGCGACCCGCTCTGCCACTTGGATCTCCAGGGGAGTCGTCCAGGCGAAGAGTGTTCCGTCGCGGATCGCCGAGGCCACCCGCTCCACCACCGGTGGGTAGCCGTGGCCCAGGATAATGGGGCCGAAGGCTAGCCGGTAGTCAATGTACTGGTTCTCGTCGGCGTCCCAGATGTATGCCCCCTCCCCCCGCGTCACCACCAGGGTGTTCTCGTCCCCCCAGTAGCGGAAGTTGGAGTTGACGCCGTAGGGGATGAACTGCTTTGCCTTCTGAAACAAAGCGTGAGTTTGCGTGAGATTGCGTGTCATTTTGTCTCCTTCTTTCTAGAAAATCGCTTCCACCAGGGCGTCCTTGAAAGTCGCCAACGCCTCCTCGATCTGCTCCTGGGTGACGACCAGCGGCGGGATCCAACGGACGGTGTTGTTCCACGAGCCGCAGGTGAGAAGCAGCAGGCGCCGCTTCAGGCAGCCCTTCACCACCGACTTCGCCAGATCCGTGGCGGGGGAGCTGTCAAGGTCGGTGAACTCGGCGGCGATCATCAGCCCCAGCCCCCGCACGTCGCCGATGACCGGGAACTCAGCCTGGAGCGACCGCAGTTGGTCCATCAGGTACGCCCCTATCTGAGTTGCGTTCTCCAGCAGGCGCTCCTCCCGGATAGCGCGGATGGTGGCCACGGCGGCGGCGCAGGCGACGGCGTTGCCACCGTAGGTGCCGCCGTGGGAGCCGGGGATCCAGCGCTCCATCAACTCCCGCCGGGCGGCTATCCCCGAGAGGGGCAGGCCCGAGGCCAATCCCTTGGCCATGGTCATGATGTCCGGCGCGACCCCGAAATGCTCGATAGCGAACCATTTCCCGGTGCGCCCAAATCCCGACTGGATCTCGTCGGCGATGAGCAGGATATCGTGCTCGTCGCAGATGCGGCGTAGGCCCTTCAGGAAGCTCGGCGTCGGCACCACGTACCCGCCTTCCCCCAGTACCGGCTCCACCAGTATCGCCGCCGTCTCCGAGGGGGCGGTCTGGGTCTTCAACAGGAGCTCTAGCTCCCGCAGGCAAAATGCCTCTGTCTCCTCTGGAGTCCAGCCATACCGGTAGGCGTAGGGATAGGGCGCCACGAAGCCCCCCGCTGGCAGGGGCTGGTAGCCAGCGCGGTAGATGGTCTTGGAGGTGGTGAGGGCCATCGTCAGGGCGGTGCGGCCGTGGAAACTCCCCTGGAAGACGA
>JACNHM010000606.1 GCA_014383605.1 Chloroflexota bacterium | reverse complement strand
TAGTCATCCTACTCCCCCTACTGCTTCGGTTGCCTCTATTATACTCCATCTCGGCGCGATGTCAAGACAGTCAGGGGGTTGGGCTGTTGCCCGACTAGAAAAGACTGCAGAGTCCCTGCTAACCTGCCGCTCCGCGTACCTGCGCAACGCGCCCCTCGTTCCCCAAGCTCGCGCCGCTCCAAAGGCAACCTTGCAGGGCTGTCTCGAAGGCCGGTTTCTCCTCGCAGATGAAGAAGATGACCTAACTTGACAGGCATAGAGTCTCGGTGTATAATTCATTTGTCTTTTAAGGTTTTTCTGCCTCCATGAAAGAGGTATAGCTTATGAAGCTCACCGGACGACAGCGAGAGTTCCTGAGCAGCTTTCTGGATCTCTATTGGGAGAACCGGCAACCGCTGCACTACTCGGCCGTCGCCGAGCGGCTGGGGGTCAGCCCCATGACGGCGTATGACATGCTCCGTCTGTTGGAGGAGCGGGGGTTGCTCGCCTCCGAGTACGTCCTGCCCGAATCTGGGCCAGGTCGCTCGACAATCGTCTTTCGTCCCACGGAAAAGGCCACTGCTGTGATGACCCGGTTGGCTGGCGTAGAGTGGGAGCAGGAGGAATGGGAACCGATAAAGGAACGGATCCTAAAGGCACTGCGGGAGAATCGCGGTACTGACTACCAGGGCTTGCTGGAAGAGATCCTGCTGCGTATCCCCGAGCGCAAATCGCCCATGACCTACGTGACGGAGATGATCACCGCTGTCCTATTGCAGCTGCACCAGTTGAGGGATGAAGCGAGAGGCAGCAGCCTGCTGGAAAGCCTGCGCTCTCTGGGGTTGCCGGGCGAGTTGGCTGGTCTGACCGTCGGCCTGAGCTTCGTGGAGAGGGCCAATCGTCGTATCACCTCTTTGCTGCTCTCTTACAGCCGGAAGTACCAGGAACATCTGGCTCGTTTGAGCAGCGAGAGCAGGCGGCGGCTAACCGACTTTGCTGAGGAGGTGATGAGAATCGTAGGAACCTGAGGGCCTGCAGGCATTTCTTCTTTTTTGCTTATTTCTTTTGTCTTTTTGGTTTGTTTTGCTTCCTAAGGAGGGACATCATGGTTAAGACTGCTCTTGTCACTGATAGTTCTGCTTATCTGCCGCCAGCGTTGATGCAGAAACACAGGGTCCAGGTGATTCCCCTCTACATCCATTTCGGGGCTGAGAGCCTCCGCGATGGTGTAGAGCTGACGACCGCTGAGTTCTACGACCGGTTGGCGCGTGCCGATACATTGCCTACCACTTCCCAGCCTTCGGTCGGCGATTTTCTGGAGTTGTACCGCCGCCTGGGCCAGGATGCGGAAGCCATCGTCTCCATCCACATCTCCAGCGGCCTGAGCGGCACCGTGCCCTCCGCGCTGGGCGCCCGGCAGGTGCTCAGCGCCGAGGCCGCCGAAGCAGGTGTGGATCCGCCGACGATTCACGTGGTAGACTCGACCTTGACCTCGGCGGGCCTGGGGCTGCTGGTCACCGCCGCAGCACGAGCGATCGAAGCTGGGCAGCCTGCGCAGGCCGTGGTGCGCACAGTCGAGGAACTGATCCCTCGCATGAGGGTGATCTTCGTCGTGGACACGCTGGAATACCTCCAAAAGGGGGGACGCATCGGTGGAGCGGCGGCGTTGCTAGGCTCGATGCTACAGGTCAAGCCGATCCTGCACCTCACCGGAGGACGCATTGACGTGCTGGAGAAGGTACGCACCGCAAGAAAGGCCAAGCAGCGTCTACTGGGGATCATGGAAGAGCAGGTGGGCCAGGCCGGGGCGGTTCACGCGGCCGTCATCCACGCCAACGCGCCCCCGGAGGCGGAGATGCTGCGGCAACAGGTGGCTGACCGCTTCCAGTGCCGGGAGCTCTTCGTCTGCGAGCTCAGTCCGGCCATTGCTACCCACGTCGGTCCGGGCGCCGTTGGTGTCGCCTTCTACGCCGAGGCACAAGCCACCGTCTGAATCCTGATCGGGCACTGGTGCTGAGCAGGACTGTCCAATGTCTAGGCGGCGGAGGCTGGGAGGACGACTCCGGCCAGCCAAGGTCCAGCCACACGCGCTGACTGTACACGCATTGAGGAGGCGACTCGTGCATGGACGCATGCCAAGGACGTTGGGGGAGGTCACAGACTGGGACACGCTGGCGCGTCGAATCTCCACCCTCACCAATCCCATCTTCATCGCCATCCCATTGGCGCTGGTCGTGGCCTGGCGTGGATCGTGGTCGCTCTGGTTCTCTTCATACACCTGGGCTCTCCGCTGCTGATGCGTCGTCTGGTAGAAGTTCAATTGGTGCAAGCCATCCTGATGACGGCGATCACACCTGCCTGGCAGGTCAGTTTCCACGGCGCGGCAATTGGCGGGCTGGTCACTATGGCTTTGCTTCTCTAACGGATCGCAGGCCTGGCCCGTCCTGCTGCTGCTACCGCTGACAAGCTGGGCACAGGTGCAGCGTGGTCGTCGTCATACCGCAGCCCAGATGGCCGCCGGCATACTACTCTCGGCGTTGTTCTACGGATTGGGTTTCGGCACTCTCTGAGCCGATTGCCTCAACTCCAAATTTCGCTGAGTAGCCGGGAAGCCTCCTCCAAGACCATGACCAAGGGGCGTCTCTCTTTGCGAAGTTCTGCGAAGGGGACGCCTCCATCGCATCGGGCACTTGTATGGCCGCCTGAACTGTGCTATACTCCGCCCATCACAGACCCTGAACGATTTCTACACGACCCCAATCCGGCCGGTTGCTGGACCTCCACAGGCCTTTTGAAGTTTGCGCTTCGAGCTTTGGATTTTGCCCGATGTACATGATGCGAAGCCCCCAACGCCATCTGAAGCACCTGCGCCGCTATCGGGAGATCGTTGGCGTCTTCATCCGCCATGGATTTGGCGGTCTGGTGGATCAACTGGGACTGTTGCCGGTGCTCTCCTTGCCACGACGGCTGCTGCGCCGCGGGCCGGCGGGCGCGCCGCTCAGCGCGCCGGAGCACGTCCGCCTGGCTATTGAAGAGCTGGGGCCGACCTTCATCAAGCTGGGACAGATCCTCAGCACCCGCCCCGACCTCATCCCCCCCGCCTACATCCGAGAGCTGACCAAGCTCCAGGACACGGTGCCGCCGGCTGAGTGGGAAGCGGTCAAGGCTCAGGTCGAAACGGAGCTGGGGGGCACGCTGGAAGAGCTCTTCGCCTCTTTCCAGATCGAGCCACTGGCTGCGGCCTCGCTGGCCCAGGTGCACGGTGCCACGCTGCCCGGTGGCGAAGAGGTGGTGGTCAAGGTGCAGCGCCCTGGCATCGAAGAGGTCATCTCTGTGGATTTGGAGATCCTCTTCGACCTGGCCCGCCTGGTGCAGGAGCGCACGCCGTTGGGCGAGCTCTACGACCTGCCCGGGATCGCCGAGGGGTTCGCTTTCACCCTGCGGGCGGAACTGGACTTCCGCCGCGAGGGGCGCAATGCCGACCGTTTCCGCCGCAACTTCGCCGACGAGCCTGCGCTGTACATCCCCCGGGTCTATTGGGACTACAGCAGCGGCCGCGTGCTGGTGCTGGAGCGCATCCACGGCATCAAAATCGGCGACATCGAGGCCCTGGACGCCGCCGGTGTGGATCGCCGTCAGGTGGGCGAGAATGCCACCCGCATCATCCTCAAGCAGGTGCTGGAGGATGGCTTCTTCCACGCCGACCCGCATCCGGGCAATTTCTTCGTCATGGACGGGGAGGTCATCGGGGCCATGGACTTCGGCATGGTGGGGCATGTGTCCCCGGCGCTGCGCAGCGACCTGACGCGCCTGTACGTGGCTTTCGTGGACAGGGACAGTGAAGGCATCGTCGAGCAGTTCATCAGGATGGGCGCTGCCAGCTATCAGGTGGATCGGGCCGGGCTGCAACGGGACCTGGAGCGGTTGCTGGGCAAGTATTACGGCCTATCCCTGAAGGAAATCCGGGCGCAGGAAGTGATCGAGGATGTGTTGCCCATGGCTTTCCGCCATCGGTTGCACTTTCCCCCCGATCTGTGGCTGTTGGAGAAGACCGTGGTGATGATGGAGGGCGTGGGGCTGAAGCTGGACCCCGATTTCAACGTCTTCGACGTCCTGGGGACCGACGTGCGTCGCCAGGCCTGGCAGATGGCCTCGCCGCGCGTCTGGGGGCGCCGATTGGTCAAAGAGGCCAGCGACTGGGGTGAGCTGTTCACGAGCCTGCCGCGGCGCGCGCCCCGTATCCTGGATCAGTTGGAGCGCGGTGAGCTAGAGTTTGGCCTGACCCTGAAGGACCTGGACCGGGCCATCGGCCGGCTGGATCGCATGGGCAACCGCTTGGCCATCAGCATCCTCATCGCCGCCCTCACCGTTGGTCTGGCTTTGCTCATGCCCCTGGTGGCGGCAGGGGGACGAGGCTTCGCCTTCTGGCTGGTGGTGGTGGGCTTCGTATTCGCCGCACTGTTGGGCTTGATGTTGTTGCTGTCCATGTGGCGGGCAGGACGCCGCCGCAGATAAAGCTGAAGGGCTCCTGACCTCCCTGACAGTCGGGGGCTCTCACTCGCCCCGTTATCCGGCCCTACAAGCCACGAAGGCGGGGCGGGGACGCCCTTTATAACGATTTTGGGCGCCGGAGAAAGCGACAGGGACTTTTGCGCAGTTACTCAGCATGAGCACGTGCCCCAAATTGACAAAGATAGGGATTGATAGTATAATCTATCTATCTAGTTGGCTACAACGTTTGTGGTAATTTCCCAATACAAAACAGGGAAACCATCCCCGTTTGTTAACTGATAGACCTGCACTACTG